>CAIPFW010000150.1 GCA_903864455.1 uncultured Anaplasmataceae bacterium
AGATCTTGAAAATTTTTTTAATAAAGATAAAAGCAAAGAAATGATATTAGTATCTGCTCGTAAAAATTAAAATTTTATCGCAATGAATCAAAAATTCTATATAATTCATATTATATAAATAAATTTATACTTCATGACTCATAAAATAAAAATTTCACCATCTTTATTATCAGTCGATTTTGGTTTTTTGGCTGATGAAATTGAACGCATAAATGATACGGACGCCGATTTTTTTCATATAGATGTCATGGATGGAAATTTTGTTCCAAATATCAGCTTCGGTCAACCAATTTTAAAATATATTAAAAAATATGCAAAAAAACCACTTGATGTTCATCTAATGATTCAAAATCCTGATTTTTATGTTGAGGATTTTGCCAATCTTGGAGCTGATATCTTAACATTTCATTATGAAGCGACAAATCACAGCGATAGAGTGATTCAAAAAATCAAAAATCTTGGTATTAAAGCTGGCATCGCAATTAATCCATCCACGCATCCAATCAATCTTGAATATTTGATTGAGAAATTAGATTTGATTTTAATTATGACTGTAAATCCGGGATTTGGTGGGCAGAAATTTATTTCTGAACAAATTAAAAAAATTTCATACATAAAAAATTTATCTGAACAATTAAATCCTAATATAATAATTAGCGTTGATGGTGGCGTTGATGATAAAAATGCAAAATTATTGATTGATAGTGGTGCAAATATGCTCGTCGCAGGATCATATATTTTTAGTGAAGCGAGTGGCAATGAAGGTGAGTATCAGAGAAGGATTGATAGATTGAGGAATTTTTAATGATCAAGCATAGCATTTTGTCCTTTTCCTGATCCTATCACATTTGGGCTTGATGACGCTTTCGCTTTAAATGGATCAAAATCTTCATTTTTATAATCCTTTGTACCTATTGAACCATTGTCTCTTTCAACAAAATCTCCCTTCTTTCGCACTACTATTCCCCCTTCCACTATTCCTATGGATGTTTCCTCTATATCTTTACGCAATCCATCAGGCTGAGCACTATTTGCTTGAGATTGTTGTTGATTTTGCTCTTTCTGAACTTCTTTTATTGCGTTTATCAAGTCATTCTCTTTGACTCCATTTAACTGAACTTCGTCATTACTACTCTCGAAACTCTTATATAAATTTTTTTCCACAGCATTCAGAGGCACCTTAATCTCTCGCTGATTTTCTTTGTAAATTAACTCGTTGCTTGCTCTATTTATAGAAAACTTTTGTTGTTGCGGTTGTAGTGTTTGTGATTGTGGCGTTTCTGATTGTCGCTGCTGTCTACCCACTCCATTCGAAACAGATATTCCTGCTAAAACTTCATTTTGTTCCGATAAATCACCCCTTATCTGGCTTTTTTTTGTCTCCATCTCATTGCCTGACATCAATGCTAAATCTTTAAAAGCAATCTCGGCACCCTCACCTTTGATGCTCATAGCGGCATTTTTACCACCTTTTTTATCGTTTCCATAGATCTTCACTAAATCCTGCTGAGCTTCTTTCATTTGTTGAGGCGTTAATTCTGGATCTTTATCAAATACTAAAGCAGGTTTCATTGTGTTTGGGTCGATTTGAATTGAAACCTTTCCATATTTTGCATCAGCATCATTCAAATTAATTTTTAACGCTTCATCACTCGCCGCAACTTCTTTACTCATGCCTCCCATATCAGCGTGAATTTGCTTTCCATCAATCTTATAGTGAACTTTATTTTCACCAATTTTTATATCAAATTCTGAAGAACCGCTTTTCCCTGCAAGCGCTTGATGTGTCGCAGCTACATTCACACCAATATTAGAACCTCCATCTATCTTGATTTCAGATACTTTATCGCCATTATATCCAAGATGCACTTTTGAAAGATTGTCTGCAGTTAATTCTCCTCCAAAAATTTTAGCTTTATTCAACTCCTCTTTTCTTTTTTTTGCTTCTTCGTTCTCTATATCAGCTTGATTTGGTCCAGTCGAAGTGTTAGGAGTATTCGAAGAATTTTTGCTCTGTGTGAGGTTGGAAGGATTTTGGTTAGGTTGGCTGACGTTTTGTGTGTCGCTCATATCATTGATACTATTAACCATATTATTTTTTTATATACTTAT
>CAIPFW010000151.1 GCA_903864455.1 uncultured Anaplasmataceae bacterium
AGGGTGAAGACTGGTTCTTATATGTTTTTATTCTTTATCAAAAATTAACGCTACTTTGTCAATTTCATTAATAATTTTTTCATTTATATTATTTTTTATTAAATTTATTCCAACAGAAACCGCATGGGAAAATGCAAATCCATCAGCAGAGCCATGGCTTTTTACTACAATTCCATTTAAACCAATCAGCATCGCACCATTTTTATTTCTTGGGTCGATGAGTTTCATAGTTTTTTTTAAACTATTTTTTGCAAAAAAATATCCAATCCAGCCAAAAATTGATGATTTAAAGCCCTGAGTAAGATATTTTTTAATCATACTTGCCGTGCCTTCCATGGTTTTAAGGGCGACATTTCCAACAAAGCCATCACAAACAACAATATCAGTCATATCTTTGAAGACATTATGTGGCTCAACATATCCACAGAATCTAAATAAGCCATTATTTTGAATTTGCTTCAAAGTCTGATAAGTATTTTTAATAGTATCATTCCCTTTCATCTCCTCTTCGCCGATATTTAACAAAGAAACTCTTGGTAATTCTTTTTTTAAAATAATTTTACCAAAAACAGCTCCCATTAACGACAACTGAAGCAAATCTTCAGTAGTAGAACCAATATTCGCACCCAAATCAAGCATCACAAATTGCTCAGAAAGCTCATTCGGAATTACAGATATAATCGCAGGTCTGTCGATTGAAGGTAGAGTGCCAAGAATATAACGACTGATAGCCATCAGTGCGCCCGTATTTCCCGCTGAAATAATTAAATCAGATTCATGATTCTTGACGGATTGAATTGCCAAAACCATGGAGCTTTTTTTAAATTCACGAGTTACGCCCCTTAATGCCGTTGATGGCTTGGTTTCATTTGGTATATTACTTTCACTCTCATAAATCTCATATTCACAATGAATCTGAAATTTTGAAATGAGATGCAGAATAAGAATTTTATCTCCAAAAAATAGAAATTTTATCTCATCTTTGAATTCCTCCGAGATTATCGAAGCACCATGAATGACAGATTTTGGAGCATTATCACCACCCATGCAATCAAGGGCAATGCGTATTTTTTGCTTAGAAGGCATTAATTATAATTAATGATTAATTTAATTATTGACTCGCTTCTTCTTGCTTTTTTACTTTTTTTATAATGATTTGCTTTCCTTTATATCTCCCTTCAGAGTCAATTCTATGCGGTAAGCAAGGTAAACCCATATCGTCAAGATGATACGTTTGCGGACGAATAAATTTTGTCGATGAACGCATTCTTGTTTTACTATAGGACGTTTTTTTCTTTGGTACAGCCATAATTTCTCACTATTAAATCAAAATTTAATTTATTATAATTGAATTACTCATTAATGCAAGTTTTTAATGCAAAAATTTTTATTTTGTTTGATATTTTTTTTATCCGGTTGCGCAACAAGAAATATGCAACATGGAGCGATGCCAAAAGATATAAAAATTGGTGCAAAAAGAGAGAATGTTTTGAATATTATGGGTCAAGAATCAATTCAATCAGATGATAATCGTTGTTTGTATTATATTACTCAGAATTCTAGAAGTATTTATTTTCTTCGCCCATCAACACTTCATTTCGATATTCAAAAAATTTGCTTCGATAACAACATCGTGAAAACAATAGAAAAATCAACGCATCAAAGTCAATTTAATGCAAAATTACATCGAAAATTGAAAAATCAAGATAAAATCACAGTTAAAGATTTTTTCAAAGAGATGATCAATACTTCAAGTTTTAGTCCGTAATCCTTTTTCCTTGACAAGAAAA
>CAIPFW010000152.1 GCA_903864455.1 uncultured Anaplasmataceae bacterium
TGCATTTTTTATAAAATCTTCTACGATACTTTTTATACTATTCATAATTTAAATTAAACCAATATTATATAGATAAAATGCGGATGAAAGGACTTGAACCTTCATGACTTGCGTCGCTGGTACCTAAAACCAGTGCGTCTACCATTTCGCCACATCCGCTTATATTTTTTTAAAAACATTGGGATTATACTAACTTTTTTATTGCTCGTAAATAGAAAAAAGAAAAAAAATTAAATCCATCGAACTTTCCCCTCAGTTATAAATTTTTATTTTTTCATCTATAAATACAAAAATAAGTGAATAATTAGCATCTTTTCGAAAATTTCGTTACTCTGATTTTTAGAAGAACATATTATTAATAATTTATGCTACCCTATTGTAACTTATTTAAAGTAAATTATAATAATTGAAGTTTTTAAAAGGTTCATAAATGAAACGTGTGTTAATAACTGGTCTACTATTCTCTTCTTTATTTCTTAGCGCTTGTAAAACTACAAACGGCATTAAAAGAAATTGTCATGAGAAAAAAGATAGCATGATTGGTAGCTACAAAGAAGATTCGATTGAATATTTCAACGAAGTGATAAAAAATAAAGTATATTTCGCAACTGACAGAGATGAGTTGACGGAAGATGGATTGGCAACTACTGCAAGCCAAGCTGCATGGTTAGTTAAACATAGACATAATGCTACTGTTCAAGGGCACTGCGATGAAAGAGGAACTCGTGAATACAACTTAGCGCTTGGTGAAAGACGTGCTAATAACGTAAAACGTAAATTGGTAGAACATGGTGTTTCTCATAGCAAAATCAAAACTGTGTCTTATGGAAAAGAAAGACCAGAGGTAGAAGGTTCTACTGAAGAAGCTTATGCGTTGAATCGTAGAGCTGTAACAATTCCTGAAGCAGGAATCAACGAGTAATTTTTATTATTTCTGAGGTGAAATATGAAAAAAAAGAATTTTAAAACGGCTGTTTTGTTTTTTGGTTTATTTTGCCTTAGCAAAAGCGATTCCTTCGCTGCAAATAAAAATTCTGAGCAATATTTGCAATCTAGAATCGAAATTCTAGAACAGAAAATCAAACTTCTACAAAGAGAGCAAGATTTTACTCATGCAAAGCTTGAAGAATATGTAAAAAATAACAATATTTCTTACAATAATAATTCACAAAATTCTGATGATATAAGGTTTCATAGCGAGAATGAAAATCAAAGCAACAATAATAATGATATAAAATTCAATAATTCTGATGTTAAAATTGAGCAAGTTGAAAGCAATAATAATCTTGCGAATGAAAATCAAAATAATACAATTCAAGCTCAAACTGAATTAGTTTTGGATCAGGGCGAATTAGTCGATTTATATAATAGTGCGGTTGAGCAAGTTAGACTCAAAGATTACGAGCTATCGAGCTCGATATTAAAAAAAATCACTTCCGTCAAAGTTGATGAGAGTTCTGACAGCGATACAAAAGAAATTGTAGCAAATGCTCATTATTTGATTGGAGAATTAAGCTTGAAAACAAAAAATTACGAGCAAGCTTCAAGTCATTTTTTATCCGCTTATAATTTTTTCGTAAAAAATAATAGCAAAAATATTCAAGGTGCAAATAGCTTGTTTCAGCTTGCTAAATCACTTCATCTGATGGATAAAAAGGATGGAGCATGCAATAGTTTAAAAAAAATAAACGCAGAATTCACGAAGCTACCTGACAATCTGAAAAATAAAATCGATATTGAAGTTACAAATTTGCATTGCAATTAGTAATAAATTTATACTTCGCAGTATCCCATATGGAAGCCATTCAAAAGATGAGCTCCATTCCTTCTTTCAAGAATAAATGAGTTGAGAGGTTTCGAATGAGCGAATTTGATAATTTCCTTGATTTGAGCGGTTGCAGTTTCTTTCAATGAAAACCCCTGAGCACTCTTGTTTTTATCAATGCATCCATAGCAGATTTCTCTTGAATGAATCCCATTTGTAACATAATTCTGTAAAACAAAATTTTTGTTAATTTTTTGGCAACTGTTGATTACCTCCCTTACTCTTCCTGTATCTTGGGGACTTCCTGATGCTAGTCGATAATATACTTTGTTTTTATCCTTATCTTTAATAGTGCTAGCCACTCTCTCAGATGAATTATTCAGAACACCTATAAACCATTGAAGTTCACCTATATCAATATGATTTCTCCATAATTTAAACCTCAATATCGGAGAATTATTACGATAATAGTGAATCACAACACAAATCAAATAAATCAATAATATTGCTATGGGTATTAAAATATCAATTTTAGGCAGAATTTTAGTTTTAGCTTTATTCATAATAGATGAAATATAAAATATACTTTTGTATTATAACAAATTAACGGATAAAATGCAAGTTATTTATTCAGCATCAATTTTATTACTTACTTTATTCGTCAGCTCTAGAATTTTTTCTTTTAATTTTGGATGGTTATCTTCAGAGTCAGATTTTTCAAGCAAAAGCGGTATCTTCAAGTCATTTATAAAGTTTCTCAGTTCTTGCCTCGCCGCAATATGCGATGTTGTAATTTTAATAATTGATTGATTTTCAAAAACATCCAACAAAGTCAGTCCGTATGGAAATAATTCTCGATAAATAATTCTCTCCGAAAAACCAGAGCCAATTTTTAATGCCAGAGTTTTACTCAGATGAGCTAGAGCTTTTTCTATATTTCGACGATTATTACTGTCAAGATTTGATAAACGATTTCGAATAATTATCCATTCTATCTTCTTTTTATCCCTCTTGAGTCTTTTGATTTTCTGCTCCCAAATCATAGAGCTATAAATCGATGGTTTTGCAGATTTCAAATCGTTGCCGGATATATGAGCTATCAGATCCAAATCAATAAACGAATCATTCATCGGGGTTATTATAAGGTCAGCGAAAGAATGAGCGACGCATGATAAAGTATTGTTTGTTCCTGGGGTATCGATAATGATAAAA
>CAIPFW010000153.1 GCA_903864455.1 uncultured Anaplasmataceae bacterium
AATAATTTTATTTTTTAATGAAAAATGGCACTTTCTGTCGGAATGCAAAGATTTATAAATTATCTACGATTGATGCGAATTCACAAGCCAATTCCAATTTTGCTGATGTTTTTGCCAATTTTAATCATTATTTTCACCGAATATTTTATATTAAATATCGATGATTTTCCTTGGCTCAAGCTGATATCGATAAGTTTCATCGGCTCGATTTTTGCAAGGTCGCTCGGCTGTGTTATTAATGATTATTTCGATCAGGATATCGACAAAAAAACAGAAAGAACGAAGGATCGACCCCTCACTCTAGAGAATTTGGAAATCAAGCCTACACAAAATGGTGTATTTTTTTTAATCTCGATTTTGACTTCAGTTTCGCTATATTTGGCGTATTTGCTGGGCACGATGCCATTTATTCTTTCGCTTTTCTCGGGCGTGATGGTGATTTTTTATCCTCTGATGAAAAGAATTTTTCTTCTGCCACAGCTTTTTCTCGGCTTCGTTTATAATATGGGAATTGTGATCATTGCGTCTGCGATTTCAGGTGGTATAAATTTTCCGTCAATTTTATTTTTTATAATGAATATATTGTGGACGGTTGCATATGATACGGTCTATGCGGCGCAGGATATCGAGGATGATGAGAAAAATAAAGTTCACTCATCCGTCAAAACTTTTGGCAAAAATTGGACAATCGTCATCGATAAAATTTACAATGTTGTTTTTGGGCTGCTGGTAATTTTTGGTATATTGGCGAAATTTTTTCTTCCGTTTTATGTTTGTGCGATTGTTGGACTTGTAATTATAAAATATCAATTTCAAAAGATGCGAGTTCTAGAAAAATTTCAATCTTTTTTTGAATATAATGTTTTGATTTTTTTAATCATTTTGATTGGTGTGATTTCTGAGATAATTTTAGCAAATTATATTGCTTAAAATATAAAAACAAATCGCATTTTAAGAAATCTTATAAAGCGATTTTATATTTTAGGAATTGATGAAAGTTATAGCTTTCAAAGTTTTGAAAGGACGAGGTGATTTTATGATGTTTCAACAAGTTGTTGATTCATGGACGGAGTTTCTGTTGAATGGAATTGAAAATAATCATCCTCCAAATATTGGTCTTCATTATTATTATCTATTTGATAGCTCGAAACAACTTCTGATACTGTAGTTTCAGAAGATTCATATTGAAAGCTATCCGTATATTTTTCAAGTATAGATTTTATTTCTCCGCACTCTATTATCAATTCTTTATTTAAAGTATTCAAACTTACATATTCTTCTTTATAATTACTTAATTCTTTTTCAAGATCTTCTAATTGTTTTCCCAGATTTTTCTTTGAATTTTCAAAGTCTTTATGTGCATCTTCTAATGTCTTTTCGCTCTCTTCTAATATTCGCTCTAATTCTTCCTTTTCTTCTTTCAAAGTTGCAATTTGTTCTGATTTTTTCTGGAGTTCTTTTTCGAGAGATGTAATGTTATTATTCAATGCACTGATTTTATCCAATTGTTCTTTTATTTTGCCTTTTGATTCTTTATTTTCTGATTCAAGCTTTTTTGTGCCTTCCTTTGATTTTGCTTCGAGTGTTTTGTTTAAGTTGTAAGATTCATCCAGCTTCACTTTTAATTCTCCTTGCACTCTGTGCGAAGTTTCTACTTCTTGTGATCGTGTATTGAGTTTGTTTTGGAGAATTGTTATTTGATTATTCAATTCTTCTGATTGTTCTTGTGCTTCTTCAGCTTTCTGTTTTTCAAAATTTAATTGCTTGTTGAACTCCTCTATTTTTGCTTCTAGTTTTGATTTCATCTCTTCTGATTCTCTGTTTTTAAAAAGCGCATCTTTTAATTGATCGTTCAATTCACGTATTTTCTCATCAAATTTACATTGGAATTGATATTCTTGAGTTATTACTTCATTCGAAAACGCAGTGTTTTTACTTACAAGTTGCTTGTTTTCTTCTTCTAATTTTGATTTTTCTCCTTTTAACCCTGATATTTGGCTTTGCAACTCATCATATTTCTTTTCAGAAGCCATTAATTTTTCGTTAAGCTCTTTCTTTGAATGTTCAGCATCGGTTAATATATTTTCTTGTGTTTTCAATGATTGTTCAAACCTTACTCGATCTTCGTTGAATTTAGTTCTAGCATCATCATATAATGCTTTGTTTTCTGAATTTTGTTTCTCAAGCGTTGTCTTGTCTTTCTCAAGCGTTGCGATTTTAGTCTTTAGTTCATCTAATTGTTTTATTGCCACTTCTTTTGAGCTCAATGTATTTTGAAGATTAGCAATTGTTCTTTTCAATTCTAAAATTTCTTCGATTTGAGAAGGATTACCCTTATCTTGCAATTTTCTTATTTGATCATTCAGTCTATTTATTTCAAGATTGTTTTTTTTCGCATTCTCTTGTTCCTTCGTAATGAGAGATGTCAATCTTTCATTGGATTGTTCCGATTTTTTAAGTGTATCTTGAAGTTCTGCATTCGCTCTTCTTTTGGTCTCTATCGCATAATCATATAATGCTTTGTTTTCTGAATTTTGTTTCTCAAGCGTTGTCTTGTCTTTCTCAAGCGTTGCGATTTTAGTCTTTAGTTCATCTAATTGTTTTATTGCCACTTCTTTTGAGCTCAATGTATTTTGAAGATCAGTAATTTGCTTGTTCAATTTTGAAATTTCTTCGATTTGAGGATTCGATGCTTTTGTATTATTCGATATATCATCGCTTTTTGTTATTTTATTACTGACTTCTGTTATTTTATTATTGAGTTCTGTTATTGTCTTTTCTTTTTCTTTCAATGCATCATTCAATTCAACTATTTTAGAACTTTTGTAAAAAATTTTTTTGGTATAATCTTCTTCTTTTTGTTCCACTTCCTTTTTGTTCTCAAAAATCCATTGTGACAATGTTTGATTGCATTTTTCTTTTTCTTCAAGTTTAGCATTTAATGTTTGATTTTCTTTCAATAGTTCTTCGTTCAAACTTCCTAAATTTGTATTTTCCCCTCTTGTTCTATCTAGTGCATTCTGTACACCCATTAGTTCTACCTGTGTAGATTCTAATTCCTGAATCTTGTCGGATGCATTTTGTAGTGTATTCGATAATTCACTATTCATTTCTTGCAATTGATTCAAGTTCTTCTTACTCGCTTTTTCGCGTTTATTCTTTTTTACTGCAAGTATTATAATAGTAAGAATTAATATCAAAACTAATCCAGATAATGCAAATGATGCGATGATTGGAGCATCTTGTTTCATACCCTCTTTTGTGAATCTCAACATATATAAAACCTAATAAATATTTTAATATACTATAACAGC
>CAIPFW010000154.1 GCA_903864455.1 uncultured Anaplasmataceae bacterium
ATTGCAGTCAAGTAGACATTTGAGTGAGTCTCAAGAATTCCTTTTAAGAAAAGTAATTCTTGAGAAAAAATAAGATGTTTTTATGGGATTTTTTATTTAAGGGGAAATATGATGGGTTTTTTTATAAAATTTTAAATACTTATTTACAAGTGAAAATATTTCTTTAAAATAAAAAAAATAACTAATAGTTTAAAAATATGGACGGATTAAACTCAACACAAAGTCAAGTTGTTAATAATATTATCGATAGTAATCTTCTCATTACTGAGGAAGTAGCAAATGCTATAAAAACCACAACAGAAATAGGAGCTGTAAGCCTTGGAACAGTTGGGGCTGGAGGTGCTACTTTTGGACTTGGAGCTCTAGGAGCTACGGGAGGAATGACAGCAGGCATTGGGCTTTTAGTTCTTGGTGGAGTGGTTGCAATAGGAGGTGCAGGATATGGAATAGATCAGTATGTACAATCTCGTAATTTTAAAGAAAGCATCGATGATGCAATAAAAGATTATGTGAGACTTGCTGAAGAAACAATATGGCTACAATATTTCAAAGATGAAATTAAAAATTCTAGAGCAGCAGGATACGAATTTTGTACATTCGACAGAGATAATGAAGCTATCGATTCCTATATCAAATATCTTCAAGAATCGATCATTGAGCCCGGTCAAGAAAATAATTCAGAGTTGATTCGGAAACTTACGAATTATAAAGAAAAAGTGTCCAATCATATCAAACCAGAATGCATAGTTGATTTTCACAAAGAGCTTCGTATTTGGTGCGCCTATCACAAAGTTGGTGAATTTACTACAAAAAGTTTTAAAAAAGGATCTAAACATTACAACGAAAGAGAAAGAATAAAAAAAGAAATTTATTCTTACTTCAAGGATGAACTCATATTCGAACCAATGAATGATTTAGAGAAATTCTTATGGGTAAAGAGTCTTTGGAGGAATAGATTTAGACAAAATAAAGATGGAACATTCACTCAAGATGATAAAGGTGATTTTATGGAGAAATCTGAGTCTTTCAAAGAAGCTGAATTTCAAATCATTAGAGAAAAAATGGAGAGAGTTTATAAAGTGATAGAATATTTTAAATCTGAAGGGAAAGAATTAGATGAACAAAAGATTAATAATGTTGTCTCTGATTTAGGAAGAGTGGTATTGAGTAAAATTAAACCAGAAAAAATGAAAAATTTTCAAATGCTGTTTAGAAAGTTTAGATATATCAATCAAGAATGTGATTTCTCTAGAGAGAATGTTTTGCAGTCAAGATTTTATAATATAATGTATGGATATAAAGTTCCAGAATGGAACGATTCAAAAAATGGATCATCAGCTAAAAATCTTACAGATCATGCAGTGATGATAGCTGGTTGGACATTTGCTTTAGAAATGACAGTGGTTTGCATAGGATTGGGCTTTATTAGTTCCGTTGAGAGTGAAATTCTTGCCGAGCAAGCTTGTAAACTTGGTGAACAAGGTGCATGTAATTCAATAATTGAAATTCAAAGTTTTAAAGATTTTATGAATGATAGAATTATGATGCAGATGATGGGTGGGTTTATTTAAAAATAGTAAATGTTATTTATTGATCATGAACGATGAATTTTTTTTAATCGAATGTGACATGCAATTGGTTTAGCGAAATACCATTAAAAAATGAAAAAAATTTGATAAAATCTATTTTTAGTCAAATTTTATGTTCATTATTGGCATAGATCCAGGATTGCTCAATACAGGCTGGGCTATTATTCAATTCGATAGAAAACAATCTTTACTTTTATCGTCTGGCTCTATAAAAACGCAGTCAAATGAAAAAATGTCCTGTAGGTTGTTTAGAATTTATGATGAATTGATTCAAAATACTGAGAATTATCAAATAAATTATGGCTCAATTGAAAAAAATTTAGTCAACTCAAATTCTGAGTCCTCGATGTTACTATCAATGGCTAGAGGAATATCTTTGTTGTATTTTGGGCAGAGAAAAATTGAATATGGAGAATATATGCCAACTCACATAAAAAAAATAATATGTGGTAATGGAAGAGCGGAAAAAGATCAGATCGAAAAAATGTTACAATATTATATATATAATTTTGCGACGCTATCAAAAGAAAAGAAATTTTCAAACCATGAGGTCGACTCAATTGCAATCGCTTTGTGTCATGGATTTCATTTATAACCTCTCAAAAATCACATTCGCTATAGAAAACTCTTTCTCATCGCTTAAACTGATATGAAAAGCAACTTCATATGGAAAAAGATGTTGTATCGCTTCCTGAGTCTTTCCAAAAAATTTGATTACAGGCTTTCCATGCATATCTGGCAAAATAGCAATTTCATTTTTTTTAATATTCTGACTCAATCCTATAGCTTTTATCAAAGCCTCCTTCCCCGCAAACCTTTTAGCAAAAAAATTATTCAGCATCATTGAATTATTTTTATATTCATTTAATCCATAAGAAATCTCACTTTCATGATAAATTCTTTGTAAAAAATGATCTTTAAATTTATGAATTAATTTTTCTATTCTTTTATTTTCACAAATATCAACGCCAATGCCAATAATACTCATACCGTTTTATTAAAAATTTATAAATTTTCTTTATGAGTCTTAATCGATTTAATCGTAGGATTTTTTGTTTGTTTACAACTCATCGAACCACTCATATAATTATAATTAATATAAACCAAAAAATTCTCTCAAAATTTTTGATAATGTTAAATGCTGTAAAAAATTTATTCTTCGATATATTTCACTTTTTTAAAAATATAAATTTTAAAAATAAGATAAGTAGTGTGAAAGATGATATCGGCGATATGAAACATAAGATAAATAATCTTTTTGAAACAAATTTAAAAAATGGATTATTTCATTATCACGACGGGCATTATTATGATGCACTACTACGATTTAAATTGATGAATTCAATGTGGAAAAATAATTCAATAATTCAATACAATTTAGGTCGAACATACTTCGGATTGAAGAAAAAAGATAAAGCAAGAGAATGCCTTAATAAAGCTCTGAATTTAAAACCAGATGCAAAAGAAGAATTATTTATTCAATATTTTTTGAAAAAAATTGATGATATTGGAAGTATCATATACGTTCCAGAATATTTAAAGCAAGAATCGTATAATTATAATATTGATTCAATTATCAATGATCATGAGATTCATAAATCCAAAATAAAAAAAATCTTCGATTTATATAATCGATACCTCGGCTCATCTGTTGTATCAAAGGGAGAGGAAAATGTAAAATTACTGGAACTTGGCTGCTTTACTGGATATCACGG
>CAIPFW010000155.1 GCA_903864455.1 uncultured Anaplasmataceae bacterium
AAAATTTCTATTTTTTATTATCAATCATTACTTTTTCAATAAAAATCTGTTGAAGAACTGTCACAATATTATTCCAACTCCAATAAATCAATAAACCTGCAGGAAATGAAGCAGAAATAAACATAAAAATAAACGGCATCCACTTCATCATAGCCATTTGTCCATTGTCTGTTGCAGGTTTTGGTTGTAGTTTTTGTTGCAAAATCATTGTTCCGCATAAAATCAATGACAGAACTCCAAGATTAAAATAATGAGAAACATTGAGATGTAACGGGTCGAAAATCGAAAAAATATTAAAACTATCTCTTGATGATAAATCCTTTATCCATCCAAAAAATGGCGCCTGCCTCATCTCAATCGTAATATAAAGAACTTTATATAGCGCAAAAAACACCGGAATTTGCAAAAGCATAGGCAATATACTTGAAAATGGACTGATTTTTTCAGTTTTAAAAAGTGCAACAATTTCAAGATTCATTCTTGTTTTATCGTCTTTATATTTTGCTTTGATTTCATCAATTCTCGGTTGCATTTTTTTCATTCGATTCATCGAAATGACAGATTTTTTTGTTAAAGGAAATAAAATAAATTTAATAATTAAAGTCAGAATCATTATCGCAATTCCAAAATTTCCCAAAATTTTATAAATCCATTGCAAAAGCATAAAAATTGGCTTTGTAATAAAATATAATGCACCAAAATCTACCGCATGGTCGAACATTATAATTCCTTGCTCAGACTCATATTTATCAAGTAAAGCAAGCTCTTTTGCACCTGCAAATAAGTATTCCGCACGAGAGAATTCTGAATTTGGTTCTATATTTTTTGGAAAATGACTATCGATTTGAACAAATCTTCCATCATCATTTGTATCTCCACGAACAACGACAGACATATTTTTTTCATTTGCGATAAGACCAGAAAGCCAATATTTATCGCCAAATCCAACCCAGGATAGCTTATCATTTTTATCTTTTGAGCGAAGGACCAGCGAATCTTTTTTCAATAATTTACTATACGAAACCTTCACCAATTCCTTATTAAAAAAGCCAACAGCCCCTTCATGTGCAACTCCACCACTTAAATCTTTATCGTCAATTTCCTTATGAATTTTTGAAGAAAAATTTACAGATATCGAGTTACCTGTTGAATTGATGATTGACCGTTCAATTTTAAATAAATAATCATCATCCAAAGATATTTTTATAATAAACTTTATTCCATCTTTGTTCGTCCAATTTAAAGTCACTGGCTTTTCATTTGTTAGAGTTTCCGAGTCTGTTTCCCAAATTGTCATTTTATTTGGTAATTCAATATTCGTCTCTTCATTTGCTGTGAAGCTAAAGTCACTATAATAAAGAAAATCTTTTTTATTCAACAATTCCACTTCCGGTGATTCGTTTTCAATCGCCTCTTTATATTTTTTAAGCGTTAATTGATTAAAAGATAGGCCTTGCCTTGAAAAAATACCAGAAATCTTTTCATTTTCTATTTTTATTATCGCTTTTGGATCAAGTTTTTCAACTTTTTTAATTTCTGAAATTTGTGTATTATTTACATTATTCGTGTTTTCTGTAGAAATTTCTTTATCATCAGAATTATTTTTCTCAGCAATTTGAACAATTTTTTCCGTTTCAGTAATTGGTGTGTTTTTATTTTTACTTGCCGTGAAAGACTGCCAACCTATCATTACCGTAATTGATAATGCGGTAGCAATCAATATATTTTTTATTTCCGACATGGTAGATTTATTAAAAATGAGTAAAATGTTTTTCAATTTTAGCAAATTTTGTCTTTTGTTACAAGATGATTAATTTTCTTATCAAGCAAAATTGAGTGAGAGTGAAGAATCGTCAATGCTGTCGTAAAAAAAGCGAATGATATAAAAAAAATTAACAATGGATAAAACATCGAAAAATCAATAGCGATTCCATTTTTCCTTATAATTGATGCGGGTTGATGAAGACTATTCCACACTTCAACGGAAAATTTAATAATTGGAATATTGATTGCTCCGATTAAATTGATGATTGAGATTATTTTTATTTTTGATTCTTCGTTGTTTTGAGAGTTAAAAACTGCAATATGAAAGATATAAAAAAATAATAAAATCACAACAGAAGTCAATCTCGCATCCCAAGCCCAATAAACCCCCCAAGTATTTTTACCCCAAATCATCCCCGTCACTACAGCTAAAAAAGTAAAAAATGCACCAGATATTGACAGAGCATAGGCTAAAATTGCACAAAATTTGTTTTTATAAATGAGAAAGCATAAACTCAATATAGTCATCAATATATATATTAAACTACATGCCCATGCTGACGGAACATGAATATACATTATTTTTGCTGATAAGCCTTGAAGATAATCGCTTGGTGTAACAAAAAAAACTATCGTTGTTCCAGCTAGAAATGATAAGATAAAAAGAAGTATCAAGGAATTTAAAAATTTATTTTTTATAAAATCAACGGTTGAAAAATTTCCAAGATTTTGAATAAAAGCAAAAAGCATAATTTTATATTTTTTTAATTATTTTAAAGCTTTTATTTTTTGTGTCAAATTGTATAAAAACAACTATGTTTATTTTTCATAAAAATAAACCCATTGCATTTTCTTAAATTTCTTGATAAAT
>CAIPFW010000156.1 GCA_903864455.1 uncultured Anaplasmataceae bacterium
AAAAAAATGATTTTGATAAAGGTGATAAGCATTTATTACATCTCATAAATAACAACAGCGAAAACAAAATATTGCACGATTATGCTTTATACCTCTATGCTCACAACGTTTTAGCGAGATTTGATTTACAAAAATTTTCTGAACTTTTGCCAAAATTATCCGACAAATCAACGATTTTTTTCAATAACAACATTGAACTTATTGCAACTTACTATATTTATAAGCAGGATTATAAGAACGCTATTCAAATCATTGATGATAATATCAATTTAATGAATGAAAGCGATACATTAAAATCTAGAATGAATGATATCAAAAACGAAGCACAAAATGCTTTGAATTAGGAAATCATCTACTACTACCAAAATAAACTTCATTCAAATCTAACTTATGCTGTTGTGCATATAATGCATTATTTGACTCACCTAAGAAATTGATGATATCGCTAACAGTTGGATCTCTCTCAAGTGCTTTGCTTAACCCTTCCTTCAATGTTTCATACTTCTGATCAATTTTATATTCTGAGCCGGTATTTATAGCAACCACAACGCCAATAATGCCCGCAACGAGAATACATGCCATTATTGGGGCGACGATCAAAATTGGAATACGGATTTTTTTAAAAACAGCATCAAATTGCTCAAACTGGTTACTCGATAAGTTTAACGAATCAAGAGAAACTGAAAAATAATTTAAACAATATTGAGAGCAATTCATTCGTGCAAAGTGCACAATACCATAGATGCATGGAATAATAACAGCACCAATGACCGTTGCAGTCAATATTTCAGGGAGATATTTATGAAAAAAACTTTTTTTATTGAGTTCAAGTACGTTATTTACTGTTGAACACATATTAATCCAGACAAGCGCAATTAAAATCACTGCAGATATCGCTAGAATTATCGACAACGCCTTCCATGCATTTTTACCAACAACAGAAGAATAAATCTGATCTTTTGCTATTAATTTTTGCTGATCAGATAAAATATTATAAAATTTACTCAAAAAGTCCATATAATTTAACTCTTCAGCCTGAGTGCGCATAAATAATATAATAAGTATAGAAACAGTAATGCATTTAACAATCAGAAGAAGAAGGGCTTTATTCAAAAGTTGCTGATACTGTATTTTTCTTTTCTTCATTTTAAACCAATAAAAAATTCTTTAATAACTGTAAATAATATTTTTTACAGTCGATATATTGAATATAATATAAAAAAGAAAATTTATCAATAAAAAATAAATCTTGATTAAACGTTAAATAAAAAATGCATCACATCACCATCGTGCACTATATATTCCTTACCCTCAGTTCTCATTTTTCCCGCATTTTTTGCACCTTGCTCACCGTTATAACTCACATAATCGTCATATGAAATCGTCTCAGCTCGAATAAAACCTTTCTCAAAATCGTTGTGTATCACGCCTGCAGCTTTTGGTGCAGACCAACCTCTGACAATTGTCCAACTACGAGCTTCTTTTGGTCCAATCGTGAAAAATGATTGTAAATCTAAAATTTGATAACATTTCTTCAATAATTTCTGAATATTATCAACATTAAAGCCAAATTCACGCATCATTTCCTCCTTCTCCTCATCGGAAATACCTATAAAATCCGATTCAAATTTAATCGGAAAAACAACCATATTTTCCTCTTTTATTTGTGTCAGAAGGGCCTGATAATGCTTATTATTTTTATAATTATCGCTCTCAAAATCTTTATCAGATATATTGCACAGATAAATCATCGGCTTCGAAGTCAGTAATTGTGCCATTTTTAATGTTCGCTCTTCGCTGTCAGATGATGGTTGAAATTCTTTCACCATCTTTCCTTCCTTCAAAATCTCTCGTATTTTTGTCAAAACATCGAGATCATCTTTTGCATCCTTATCTGATTTTGCTTTTTTCTCAACTCTTAAGATCTGCCTTTCAACAGACTCAAGGTCTGACATAATCAGCTCATACTCTATCGTTTCCTTATCACGAAGAGGGTCGATTGTGTCATAGACATGAGTAATATCACTATTTTCAAAGCATCGAATGACATGAATAATCGCATCAACACTATGAATATGAGACAAAAATTTATTGCCAAGCCCCTCACCTTTACTCGCCCCCTTCACAAGACCCGCAATGTCATGAATTCCAAGTTGCGAATAAATTATCTTTTGTGAGCTTGCTATTTGCGCCAATTTTTCAAGCCTTTCGTCCTTTATCGAAACTATGAAAGAATTCGGCTCAATCGTGCAGAATGGGTAATTCGCCGCTTCTGCAACCTGCATTTTAGCCAAAATGTTCGCCAAAGTAGATTTTCCAACATTTGGCAAACCAACAATTCCACAGTTTAAAATAGACATATTATAAATTTAATTTTTTTGCTAATTATATATTATTTTGAAAGAATTGCAAGCAATAACGCAGCTTTGATGTTTATATTTTATAAAAGATTGCTTTCTTTATTGATGATTCTTAAAAATGAATTAAAATCATATTAATTTTACTAAACTAATAATTTATGGATGAAAAACAAGTTAAACTAATGGATGCATTCTTGGATGAACAAACGAAAAAAGTTGTGGATAAGATAATGTCTTCAAATGACCTTATGTCTGCCTCTATGGAAAAATTGATATATTTTGAAACTCCTATGTTATCTGCTTCAGCTAGTTCTGCTGCGGCCTCAGGAGTTGCACTTGCAGCTGGGTCGCCAGGTCTTGCTGTGTTTTTGATTCCATCTTTGGTTCTCACAAGCGTTGTTGCTATTGGTGGTGGCGCATATTATGGCTACATAATTCATGTAAATAAAGAATGTTATAAAAAAGCTGTCGAGCATGCTGGGTTAGAAGCTTCTCATATGATATGGAAGAGATATATCAAGGATGAAATTCAAAATCAAAGAATCACAGATATTACTCAGTCTATTTTATTTGATAGAAAGCACGAAGCCATTAATTCTTGGTTTGAATTGAGAAATTTAGGATTTTTATCACTCGAAGAACAAGAATCGCAATTCATTAAAAATAAAAAAATAAATCTCATTAACGAAATCAAAAAATACATCAAACCAGAATATCTCAAATCAATTCATAGAAAGGAGGATGAGATTGTGTTAGCTGAAGATATTACTCAATTTGATATAGAAACATCGAGATTTTCTAATGATTTGAGAATATATTGTGCTGCAAATAAGACAGGCGAATTCGCCAATACAAAACCTGGATGGCATAGTCCTAAATGGTATACAAGAGAAGATTTGAAGATGCAAATGAAAAAGTGCCTTGTGAATGGAGGAACGGAAAAGGGTTTTGAAGAAATTCGAGATAAATTTTATAGAACTTATAGAGCAATAACTTATTTAAATGCGAAAGAATACAAAGGCTCTCAGGAAGATTCAAATAAATGCGAAGCATTAAAATTTAAATCCACTAGTCTTGCGAATGAATTGAAGGAATTTATCTCTGCGAGGGTGTCGAGTGATAGGAGAGTAGCATTTGAAAAATTGTTTCGAACTTATAGGTATTTAGGGGGCTCATGTGAATTCAATCCTGACAATATTTTTGAAATGCAGTTTTTTGATCAATATTATTCGAGCGATATCTTTGATAAGACTAATTTAATAATATCTGCTTTAGGGGGTGCCGTATGTGGATTATCGCCCGCTCCATTTAGTTTAACTGCATACACTTTGACACAAACTCCATCGGAACAAGAAGAATCTTCTAGATGGTGGGAAGAAAGGCAAAAGAGAGTTGCGGAGAATCCGATTATTGCGTATCGTTAAAAAAATCTAAAAATCGAATTAAAAACGCAAGCAAACGATTTTTATAAATTTAACGAATAAAAAATGTTATTTCTTTCAGAGGCACCAGGAGAATTGGTGAAGAAATTATGTTAGAAATTTTGCGATAAAGACTTAGATTTAGATTAATTTATTCAAAACTCCTACAATTCTTTCGCACCCTTCTTTCACTATTTTATCATCAGCTACATATGAAATTCTAAAATGATTTGGAGAGCCAAATGCAGACCCTGGAACGACACCAACCTTCCCCTCCTCCAATATATATTTACATAAATCGCTGTCATTTTGAATGAAAGCTCCGTTTGGCGTTTTTAAATTTAAAGCTTTTTCACTATTCGCAAAAATATAAAACGCACCATCTGGCTTTATAACGTTCAGATATTTTGATTGACTTAAAATCGAGAAAGCTAAATCCCTACGCCTCACATAAGCCTCTCTCCATTCTTCAAAAAAATTCATATCCCCCTCCAATGCAACACGAGATGCCTCCTGCGATATTGATGATGGATTTGATGTTGAATGCGATTGAATTTTTGAAATATTTTTAATCAAATCTTCAGAGCCAGCACCAAAACCTATTCTCCAGCCTGTCATAGCGTGACTTTTCGAAACTCCATTGAGAACCAAAGTTCTATCATAAAGCTTTGGCTCAACGTTTAAAATATTAAAAAATTTCTTTCCATCATAAACCAAATGCTCATATATATCATCAGTCAACACCCATACATGTTCATTTTTCAATAAAACGTTCGCAATTTTTCGCAACTCGTCCTCCGTATAAATCATTCCTGTTGGATTACTTGGAGAATTCAAAATCAACCATTTTGTTTTTTTTGTAATCGCTTTTTCTAAATCTTCGGCATTTAATTTAAAATTATTTTTCTGACTGCATTCAATAAAAATTGGTACTCCTTCAGCGACTTGAACCATATCAGGATATGAAACCCAATATGGAGTTGGAATAATCACCTCATCATCAGCGTTCAAAGTTGCCATCATCGCATTAAAAATCACTTGCTTTGCACCTGTGCCGACAGTGATTTGTTTGCGATTATAAGTTAAGTTATTATCTCGTTGAAATTTTTTTATAATTACATCTTTTAAACTCGCTGTCCCATCTACAGGAGTGTATCGAGTCATATTACTCTGAATTGCATTCACACCTGCACTCTTCACAAAATCTGGAGTGTTGAATGATGGCTCACCAACTCCAAAATCAATAATATCTTGCCCTTGAGCTTTTAAATTATTTACTAAAGCGCTCAAAGCTAAAGTTGGCGATTCTTTAATTTTCTGAAGTCTATCTGCAAAAAACATTTATTTATTATTATACTTAATTTCATATAATAACTTTTTTAATGCTTCGAATCAATATGGTTTAGAGGGTTTAATTTTTATTTGACTAGAGATTACATTCTATGTAGAATATATCTATGTATTAATATATGTTGTAATTTTGATGAAAAATAATAAATTATCACTTGCTACAATTTTAGAAAAATCTTATACAGCAACAAATATTTCTTTAGAGTTGTTTTTGATAGAAGAAACTTTTTCACCAGCATCTAGAATTGATTTAAAGGTTTGGCATGGAGTGGCCACTATAATCAACTTACCATTAATGGTATCATTATTGCCAGTGTGCATCGCTCTTGATACAGCTAAATTGACTTATAAATCATGTAAATTTATTGTTGATAAACTTACTCCCGTTCATAAACCTTCGCAATTGATTTGATTTTCTCATCTTCGCATACTTTCAAGAGAGTTACCCCTTGCATATTTCTACAAAAAATTCGGAGATATTTTGTATAAGGAAATTTTATTTGAATTATTCTTAATAGTTTATAGAGTAGGATTCGAAACCACAATAATGATTTGCTCTATGCTAATTTTTAAGATTAATTTCATATAATAACTTTTTTAATGTTTCAAATCAATAAACCCATTGCATTTTCTTAAATTTCTTGATAAAT
>CAIPFW010000157.1 GCA_903864455.1 uncultured Anaplasmataceae bacterium
ATTATATAGTATATATAAACAAGGTTTTACATGTTCGAAAAGTTTACACCGAAACAAATTGAAGATCTGAAAATTGGGGTGCTTGCAGGAGCTGGCCTTCTTTTTTCAGGGATTCTTGTATTTCTTATTTTTCAAATTGTACGAGAGTCACGCAATAAAAACAGAAGAAATACAAATACTACAGCTGAGATAAAAAAAATAAAAACAATGGAAGATTGTGCCAATAATACTTCATTAGAAATAGAAAACGTAAAAAATATTTTATGGAATAAATTTCATCATAAAGCCGAAATTACTGAAGCTTATCGAAACAAATATCCAATTTTAAAAGCAATAAAACATCATAAAGAATTGGACGAAAATCCAATGAATTTAGTTGGCTCATATGCAAATCAAGCGGAATATGCAACAATAGTGATAATGCAAGCGATGATGTATGAATCGATTTCAGAAGGAAAGATAAAAAAGGATGATGGCAATCCTTATACAACAGACGATTTAAATGTCTTTAATACTACAACTAATAAATTTGATGCAGCAAAAAAAACTGAATTGTATGCAATATTGGCAAAATTCATAAGCACCGATAAATACAAAAATATTCATCAAACTGAATATTTAAAAACAGTGCGAGATATAAATTATGAAATTTGGCATAAAAATGAAGCTGTCGCAAAAGCAAGAGCTGGTCATGGTTCGAATGTGATAAACATAACTTTCGATAACGCTTTTAATAGTTTAGTTCAACGAGGTAATTATGTTGAAGCTGCAAAAAATGCTCATTCTATACAAATTCGAAGAGCAAAAGGAGATGGTTGGGGGTATTCTGGTGGACTTGTAAATCAAGTAACTGAAAAAGAGTATGAATTCCTAAAGCAATATATATACTCAATTCTTATTGAAGGCAAGGAAATCGGAGCATTAAAAGAATTTAAGACATTCGCTAGCAATGGTAAATATACGACGAAAATCGCCTATTCAAACGCAATATACGCCGATTCGAAAAAAGAATCTATTTATAAAACGTTAGATCAGGAGCTTACGATATATAGAAATTTGCAATCTATGAATACTTTTCCAGCTGAAAATATTGTAACTTCATATGATAGAAAAGGAAAAGAGGAGAAAAAAACTATAGCAACCCAAGAAAAAAAAATTCAATACATGAAAGAATGCGTTAAAAGAATAAATAAGCTGATTGATAACATTGATTTTAAAATCGCAGTTGATGAAAATGGCAAGGCTCACTACAATAAGAAAAAAACAATATTTTATAATACTCAAACTCAAGATGGATTTAATAAAACTTTATCTGAAGCTGCAAAGAGAGAAGATCATGAAGAGTTAGGGAGTGATGATAACAATTTGCTTCAAATATATCAAGATTTAAACGGTGGCGCTAAGAAACCCATTTCTGGAACTATTTTCAATAAAGATGAAATTATCGGCAATGTTCCAGAGTTTGAGACAGCTTTGACAAAAAGTGGCGCCCTTGGTGATGCAGGGAATTCAATAGCGCTG
This sequence comes from uncultured Anaplasmataceae bacterium, assembly GCA_903864455.1. Lineage (GTDB taxonomy): Bacteria > Pseudomonadota > Alphaproteobacteria > Rickettsiales > CAIPFW01 > CAIPFW01. The sequence goes on from CAIPFW010000157.1 coordinate 1,522, forward strand.
AATTCTCCTGGAATTGTTGCGAATGAGATAAATATTGATAAATACAGTAAATGTTGGGATGCTATAAAGACAATACAAGGAAATGGCGGTAAGAAACAATTTAATCAACATTCAAAGGGCCAATCGCCAGAAGTCAAAGACTTAGCTTCAAATTCTTTATTTGACACTCTATGCCAATGGGGAATTAAAGGTGAAGTGAAAAATACTAATCTTGTTTTTAATCAATAAACCCATTGCATTTTCTTAAATTTCTTGATAAAT
>CAIPFW010000158.1 GCA_903864455.1 uncultured Anaplasmataceae bacterium
TAAAAATCAAAATTTAAAAATTCAAGATATAGAAAAAAAATACAATCTGAAGATGAAAGAGTTCGATTATTTTGATGATGATGGTTATTATAAAAATAATTTAAAGAAGTCGATTAACGATGATTATGCGATTTCTCGTGATACTTTTAATAAAATATATAAATCTGACAAGGATAAAATTGGCATCGAGGAGAATCGAGGCGACTATTTTATATATAGTGTGAGTGATATTCTTCAAGCTGAGAAAAGAGATATAGAGAGCGTGAAGGATGACATAGTTGAAATTCTTGCATCAAATTTTAAAGAGAAAAAATCTCTTGAGATTTTGAACGATGCATTTAATGATTTAGAAAAAAATAATCTCTCTTTATTCGATATTGAGAAAAAATACGGTGAATTTATTGTGGTATCAAAGGATAAGAGAATTAAACATCCCGAAATAGTGAAATCTATGGAATCATCTCCGAATGTTACTTTCGCATCTGAGGTTATTTTTTCAATGAATGATATGAGTAAAAAATACATCAAGATTGATAATAAAATCGTGATTTTGAAGAATTTTGAAAAAAATAAAATGAATGAAGTTGAGAGAAGTCAGTATCTCGATATTATCGAGCGAAATATGCTCTTCATTGAAAACAAAGAAATGATGGAGTCGATTTTTAATTATCTTCGTGGAAAGTATAAAGTGAAGATTTATGAAAAAGGTCTGATAAATTAATTTTTTAACAAAATTTTGCTTTTGAAATTACAATCTTAAGTTTAATATTAAATTGCATACTTGTGTATGTAATTTTTTTTAAGGTAACGATATGACAAATTCTGAGTTTGACTCTTCAATAGATTTAGCAAAGCTATTATCAACAAATGATGAGCATAAGATGGAAACATCTATTAGCACTAAAATGCCGAATGATGGATATGATAAAATTACTAATACAGCGGTAAAAACTACATCCAATCCGCTCATTGTTGCTACTAAACCTCCGCTAACAAAACCAGAGATACAATTAGCTGAAAAATCAATTGTCACAATTGATGGTAAAAAATATATGGTCGATGGAAAGCTTATTCCATTGGATGATATAAAAAATTAAGCAATGAAATAAATATTTTATCGAGGATTATTCCGTGTAAAACGATTATAATATTGAATAATCATCGCAGAAATTTCTTCGATAGACCTCTCAGTAACGTCAATTACGGGCCATTTATTTCTCGTAAAAATTTTTGACGCTTCTTCATTTTCGGCAATAATACCCTCGATATCAACATAATTTGAACGCATATCGGTGTGTAAGTTTCGCATTCTCTCTTTTCGAACGGAAAGTAGGCGATCTGGATTGATTGATAGCCCGACAATGAACTTATGATTCAACTCAATCAACTCTTCTGGAAAAACGATTCCAGAAACGAATGGAATATTTGCAACTTTGTATCCACGATTCGCCAAATAAACGCTTGTCGGAGATTTTGATGATCGAGAAACGCCAACTAAAATTATGTCTGCATTTTTGATCGTGAAAAGTGACTGACCATCATCATGTTGTAAAGTGTAATTTATCGCTTCAATTCTTTGGAAATAAGCTTCATCATCAAAAGTTGGCCTCGCCCCTCTGAGAATATTTGCCTGAAAAAAATTTGCCATCTCTTTTATAATTCGCCAAAGTATTTCAATGCAGACTATTTCGTATTTTCTGCACTCGCTATATAAATATTTAAATAATTTTTCATCGGAGATTGTGCAAAGTATTACGCCGTTATTTTCTTTTGCCAGTTGAACGATATCATCGATTTGTTCGTTAGTTTTGATGAGTGGGTATAAGAAATCATTTAATTTTACGCCCGCAAGTTGTGACTCGATTGCGCGCAAAACTACCGACGCTGTTTCGCCTGACGAATCGGAAATCATATATACGTTGCATGATTTGACTTGGAAATCTTCGTTTTGAAAGGTCATGAGCGATTATAGAATATTTTTTATTTTGATGAATTATATCATCGTCATGAATTTTATCAAATATTAGCGAGTTATTTTTTGATATACAATCAGAGGAAAATAAAATTGATAAATAAAGCTACATTAAGCATTAGTTAATTATATTAATTTATGGTATTGTAATAAATATTTAATATAAATTTGCACTATGATAAGCTCTAAAATAATAAAAAATATTATCGTTCCAATTTGCGTGATAATTTTTTTTGCTTTGTTAATTCTCTTTTCTATATATTTTGTTCGAAAAAATAAAGAAAATAAAATGATAGAGCGATATACCGAGAAATATTTTCAATATCATCTCATAGATAAAAATAAAGTTTTTGAAGTTGGTGATGAATCAAAATATGAAGAAATAGAGGTGAAATTTGCAAATGATTTAAGAGGGATCGAATCAAAGCTTGATAAAAAAAATTCAAAATTAAAAGAAAAAATAATAAACCATGCGAGGAGTAGGGCGATTCAAATTCAAGCTTTAAATTTAGATCAAAGGTCTAGATTGAATAAAGAAGATCTAAAAAGTTCATTGGAGCATATAGAGCGAAGAACGAAGCATCTTTTTACACCAAAAAAAACAATATTTGACGGAGTGAATTTAATAATAGAGGGGAAAATAATCACTATTGTTAATTTGGAAGAAATTAGATTGCTTGATGAAATTGATTTTCCAAAAAAAACTGATATAAATAGTCCAGGGTATTCGTTAAAAAGTCAGGAAGCGATAAATATTTATAAAGGTTTACTTTTGCTTTCAAAAACAACAGATTATAAGAATAACGATAATTTCAAGCGCTTTTTGTTGATTTTTGAGGAAGAATTAAAAAAGTATCTTGGAGAAAAAAAATTCAAAGAGGGCGATTCTGCAAGTCAAGCTTTTGATTTTGAGTTGATGACAAAGAATGATTTGGTGTATTATGGGTTGATTCCATTTTCAAATGAGAAAACGAGACCGATTTATATCGATGAAATAAGCAATGATGATAAAAATCATATTGAACAAAAACTAAAAGATTTGGAGGTAATATATATATATGCAAAAAACATCTATACACTCACTTTCTTTATGCTCAGCTCAAGTGGGCGAGAGAGAAAAATTTTAACTCGTCCATTGAAACTTGACTCTATGCTGAACGCTTGTCAATAAATCATAAAACGATGATTTACTATGATGCATCACTCTCTCTATGCGTAAATTCTCGCTCCATAAAACAGCCCAATCACCAATTTTTATATCATGAGTTGAGTGAGTAATATCAACCGCTGTCATATCCATCGATACTCGCCCAACTGAATAAAAAATCTCATCGTTTATCATAATTGGTGCATTATTTATCGTCCTGCTATACCCATCGCCATAGCCAATCGATAAAATCGCAATTTTTTTATTCTCCTCAGCGATGAATGTCCCTCCGTATCCAATTGATTCGCCTTTTGAAAGATTTTTTATCGATATAATTTTCGCCTGAAGATGCATGACGGATTTTAAATTCAAATTTTCATTTTCGCAAGGATTCACGCCATATATCCCGATACCTGACCTCACAAAATCGTAGTGGTGATTTGGAAAATTTATCATTCCTGCAGAATTACAAAAAGATTTTGTAATTTGCCCATGCGATTTTTCGACTAAAGAAGAGAATTTTTCAAAGCGAGAAATCTGAATTTGATTCAATGAATGATTTTTTTCATCAGCGCAAGCGAAATGGGACATAAGTCGCAGTTTGTTTTGTAAAAATTTATTTTCCGATAAATCGTCGAAAATTTTTTTAACATTTGTGATTTTTTCATCATTTTCAATATTAAAGCCTAGTCTTCCCATGCCTGTGTCGATTTTAAACCATAATATAAGTTTATTTGGTAAGTAGTGTATATCTTTTAACCATGAAATCTGGGCTTCGTGATGAATAACGATTTGAAAATTTTCTGCCGATGCGATTAAAAACTCTTCTTCAGAAAAAACCCCCTCAGCGAGTAAAATATCATTTTTGATTCCAATTTTTCGCAAAATCAACGCCTCGTCTATTGATGCGACACCGAAAATATCTACGTAATCTTTGATGCGAGAAGCAACTGAACGAATACCATGGCCGTATGCGTTCGCCTTTACCATCGCTATAAATTTTGAATTTTTTGCATAATTTCTCAACTCGATGACATTGTGAATAAGATTTTCTGTCGACAAAATGGCAATTGTTGGTCGCATAATTCAAATGATTGTCTTTTTAAATCATTCTTCATTATTTGTTATTCGTTCATTTCGTACTTATTATTTAAAAAATAATAATATA
>CAIPFW010000159.1 GCA_903864455.1 uncultured Anaplasmataceae bacterium
ATCAAAGTAATTCTTGAGAAACAAATATGATGGTTTAATGGAATTTTTTATTTAAGGGGAAATGCAATGGGTTTAATGAAAATTATAGCGTTACTGAATTGCGAAGTTAAAAGAGTTAAAAGAAATGTTTTGGTGGGAAGATACGTTTTTATAATGAGGCGGTATACGGCAAAGATTTAATATAATCTTCCATGAATTTCCAATCTGGCAATGAATTTTTATCAATCGGGAGTTTGATTTTGAGTGTTTTTAATCTTTCTTGAGAAGCTTTTCGTCCATAAGAAAATCTATATTGTTCATTGTTTAAAATCGTGACTAAAAACATAGAAATATATTGATTAAGTTCGAAATTTTTCAATTTTATTGGAATTACATCTCCGGTATAAGAAAAATCAGAAGGTTGATAAAAAGTTACCATTGGTTTTCCATTTTTTGCTATTGTTAAATATTTTCCACCTTCAAGAATTTTTTCTTCATCTTTTTCAATATAAGAATGAACGCCATTATTAAACTCTGTAGCCGTAATCAATAGTATTTCACCTTTTTTCTTTGAAATGACATCATAACTTTTTTTACTTTCAAAAAAAAATAATTCTTGCAACTCAAAATATTTCCATTCATTTTGATTTAAAGATATCTTACCTTGAGTTACTGAGTCTTTTGAAGGTAAAGAAATTTTAATTTCTTCTACATACGATGGTATTTCATCAATATCGGGAATTAAAATATCTTTAAGTGTTCTATTAGCTTGCCTTCCATAGCTGTATTTATATTTATTTGCTCGAAGACACATACAATAAAATAACATTTGATTCTGCGTTAAAGAGATTTTTGGTTTTAATGTATTGATATGATACCCGCTATAATATTTCTTTGTTTGCAAAAAAGATTCCATCACTGATCCACTACAAGCAACAGAAATTGTATTTTCTGGATTGATTTTGTATCTCTCATTGAATGAAACGAAACCGCAAACTCCATTATTTTTTTCACCACGAGAAACAAATGGAATGCCGTTTTTTTCTTCAATCATTTTATTAAATTCAAGACTTGATCCATATTGAATATCAAACAAATCACTTAATTTTATATATTTTCTATTCATAGATTATTCAAAAATTTATAAGTTGCAAAATTGTGAACCGTTTTTATAAAATCTTCTTTTGCAAGCTTTGAATAATCTGTAACCATATAAGCTTCAGCACACCATTCATCATCAAATAAAACTTCTTTTTTAACGCTTAATCCATCTTGCTCTTCGTTGTTTTTATATAATTTCAACCAATGTTTTTTAATTTCATTCCATTGATTGTTTTTATCTATTCGTCCCTTTTTTGTTTTTACAAAACCATCGTCTTTGAAATAACCGAAAAATGTTTTTGAATTTTTATCATGAGGAGTGTGAGATTGTAAAACAATAATACAGGTAACAACTCCAACAGGAGCGAATAATTCATCTGGCATCGAAAAAACAGCTTTAAGTTTATGTTTTTTAAGAAGTCTTTCTTTGACGAGCATGACATTTTTCTGCTTAGAAATTGCACAGCTAAATTGAACTATCGCTACACAGGTGCCATTTTTTTCTAATAAATCGCAAGCATTTTCTATAAATTCTAATTGCTTTTCTGAGTTTCCTTCCTTATATGGAGGATTTAAGAAAGCGATATTTGGTTTTAAATTTTTTATTATATTTTGTTCTTTTTCCGAAAAGCAATCACCTCTGTAAATGTGAGCTTTTCCATCCCCAGACATAATCATATTTGAACAGGCAAAACAAAACATTTTTTCTTCTTTTTCTATTCCTATTAATTGCTTTTCTTTTATTTTATTTTTTATTTCATTGTCGTCTGTTTGATTCAACATATATTTCATAGCAGATACCAAAAATCCACCTGTTCCACAACATGGATCTAAAATAATACTGTTGATATCTAAGCGAGCGATTTCACAAAATAGCTCCGTTATATGTTGTGGAGTTAAAACGATACCATTTTTTTTATCTGAAGATGTATATCTTACAAATTCTGTATAAAATCTCCCTAAAACATCATATCCTTTTTCTCCATTTTGCGTTAGAGGATATATATTCTTTTCAAGAATATCGATTACGTCTCTAATTACATAATTATCTATTTTGTCTTTTGTTATTTTCTTTTCACGTGACAAATGAAAATTTTCAATTACATCATATACTTTTTTTATTACTTCGCTTTCTTTCTTCATCTATTTTTTTTCTACAAGAACATTTTTAATGGCGCCTAGAATTCTTTTTGTTAATTTTTTCGGATCTGGTTTGTTGTCTGATTCTGATTGTGAATCTGATTTGTAAGATAGTCTAAAACCTCTATCTTCTAAGGCAAGTAAAATTGCACCTATTAAAGTACATCTATTATCAGCGGATATTTCGTGCTCATGTAAGGTTTCATTCAATTGAATTGCTGTGTCAGTTATATTAAGATTTTCTATTTTTTTTGCTTCTCCTTCACCTTTATATATTGAGATGTAGTCATAAATTGAAAGTAATTTTTCTTCTAATTTTTCTTCTTTTCCGATGAGAAAGTTCGAAACTTTTAATTCTTTTTTATCTTGACCGCTTGCAGCAATAGCTATTACATCAAATTCTTTTGATAAATCTTTTGCATAATGCAGAACGCCATTTACTGCATAATCTTTTATGTTGTTTGTTTTGCTATCTTCATGAAAAACTGGATTCGCTTTACATTCGACAATAATAACGAAATCAGGAAAACTTGGCATCGTTATTATAAAATCTGGATATCCATGATTTTCTGTCTTATTTTTTGATGATTTTGATAGTAAATTTTTAATTTTAGAGTTATTGCTTTTTCCTTCTTCGATTTTGATATTTTTAAATAAAGAATCTTTTTTAAAATGCTCTCTGATTATTTCCTCAGTATTTCTTTCATTCATTTGCAAATAAAAATAGTTTTGTTCTCAATCAATGTTAGACAAACATTCTTTTTATTTCGTTAAAGCAATAATTGAAATACTGCAGACTGCTCTTATCTCAACCCTTCAAACTCATTCAAAACTAAATCCTCGGTCAAAATTTGAGGTAAAATTTGTGAATTACCATCACTTCCAAAAAGCAAATAAAATGGAATTCCAAGTTTATTATATTCTTTGAGTAATTTACTCGCCTCGACGTTTTCATTTGTCATATCAGAATATAAATATAAAATTTCGCTCTCTTTTAATGAATTAAAAAATTTCTCAGAGCTTAATGCATTTTTCTCATTCACATGGCAAGTTATACACCAAGAAGCTGAAACAACAACGAAAACTTTTTGCTTTTTTGCCAACGCCTCACTCAATCTTTCTTTTGAAAAGGGAATTTTTTTTCCAAAATCATTGAGATTTTTAATCATGGGGTTTTCAGGAATGATATAATCCTTAGGTAAAATAAAATATCCAAATATCAAAATCACAGCAAGAATCAAAGCTCGATAAAGATACTTCATTTTTTCAAAATTTTGATGTAACCAAAAAAAAAACAATAAAAACAATGTTATAAAAATTGCAACTGAGCCATAATAAAACTTTCCTTGCTTCATCAAGACGAATAAAATCCATCCCGCAGTTGCATATATTGGAAATGCTAATAATTCTTTAAATTTTTCCATCCATGATCCAGGCTTTGGCAAAAACTTCAAAATCGACTTAGAGAGAAATATCGCGCATAGAAATGGAAATGCAAAGCCAATCCCCATAGACATAATGATTGCAAAAAAAGTCATATTACTCGCCATTAATCCATACGTCAGAGCCGTTGAGATAAATGGTGCGGTGCAAGGAACCGCTAATAATGAGACAAAGAAGCCATTAAAATAGTCACCTATTTTTCCGTGGTGTAATTTTGATTCGATTTCTCCACTTGCGCTTACAATTTTTGAAAAATTAATTTCAAATAATCCGGATAAATTAAACCCTATTAATAATAATATAGTGAAAATTATTAATAAAAAACCTCCTGACTGCATCTGAGATCCGAGAATAATTTGAATTCCGCTTATTTTCAAAACGGATAATAAAATTCCAAAGAGTAAAAAAAACGATAAAATCCCACTCATGTAAAAAATATTTTTACTTATAAAAGCCTTTCTATCGCTGGATGTTTGCAAGAAGCTTGAAATTTTAAGCGAAATTAATGGTAAAATGCATGGCATGAAATTCATCACCAGCCCACCAAGAAAAGCAAAAAATATATTTAATAAAAAAGACGTAATCATATTGTTAATCCTAATTTATAGAATGAAATATTCTGTTATATCGGATTAATTTTAACAGGCTAGATAACTTACCAAAATCAACTTTTGCATCAAAAGAAATACCAATAAAGCTTGCTCTTCCAACTAAATTTTCTTCAGGAATAAAGCCAACATCATCGAATCTACTATCTTTTGAATTGTCCCGATTGTCACCCATCATAAAAACATGACCTTGAGGCACAATGTATTCTGCATTTTCATGAAGCGATGGCATTCCATCTAAATGCATAATAGAATAAGTTTTTTTGTCGCAATTCTTTTCATCGAAAACTTTGAAATCCAATGAAGCATCTATTTCTTCAATTCTATCTGAAAATATGCCATTTTCCGTGTCTATTATTTTACAATCGTTGATAAAAATCTCACCATTTGATATCGAAATTTTATCACCACCAATTCCAATAACTCTTTTGATATAATATCTTTTCGAATCTTTTGGTGGAACGAATACTACAACTTCCCCTCTTTTTGGAGTTTTAGAAAAAATTTTACCATGTATAAAACTTGGATGAATCGGCAAAGCATATTTACTATATCCATAAGCCATTTTGTTTACAAAAATATAATCTCCAATTAATAAATTTGGTTTCATGGAGCTTGAAGGAATATGAAATGGCTCAAAAAACAATGTTCGAAAAAGCAAAGCGAGAAAAATCATCAGCAAAAGGCTGAGAAAATTTGCTTTGAGAGAAGAGAGAAACTTCATTGATTTGCTTTAATAAAATATAAATACTGTTATTTTTTTAACATAAATTCATGTTATCAATAAAGCAACTTTAAGTCAAATTTGATTGGGAATAATTTTTTAATATACGTATTCTGAATTGAAAATAATGCTTCGAATACTCCACAACTCTCTGCAAAAACTTTTTGACAAACTATTTTTCAAATACTCAAAACCTTCAGACCCTCCTGTCCCCTGGGTTCCAAAACCTATAATTCTCTCAACAAGTTTTAAATGTCTGTAACGCCATTCTTGAATACCCTCATCTATATCCAAAAACATCTCCATAATTTCTGTGTATAAAGATTTTTTATGATATATATTTAATAATAGCGATTCAATTTCATTGAATTCATTATGTGAATTTTCATTTATTTCTACATTTTTGATGCAATGTTTTAAGAAAGATACCCATATGTTATCTTTTAAATAAAGCTCTGAAAAACTTTTCAAAGCAGATTGCTTTTCTATTCCAAGCAAAGCTTCTATTTCTCTAAACTGCTTCGATTGAAATCCGCTCGCAGTCCCAAGATATTTTCTAAACGATGCAAATGAATCTGGATGCATAGTTTCTAAAATATCAACCTGAGAAACAACGAGTTTAAAAATCATTCTTATTCTTTTCAATTTATGAAGCATTGAGAATAATTCACCATTCTCGATATTAGAAATCATCGATTTTCCTTCATATATAATTTGCTTGAACCATAATTCATACGCTTGATGAATAATGATAAAAAGCATCTCATCATGAATATCGCCAGACTGAAGAATTTGATTAGATAAAATATTTTCTAATTGCAAATAACTCGAATAGTTTAAACCATGATTCATATTGGTGACCAATAAAGAAATTATATGCATTATACAACTATTAATTATAATTTTTAAAAAAATATTAATCCCATTGCGTTTGTTTTATATTTAAAATTCGGCAACCATGCGAAAATAAATCGCGTTTAAATCGCTTTACAGAGG
>CAIPFW010000160.1 GCA_903864455.1 uncultured Anaplasmataceae bacterium
ATATTTATTATTGTTGCTTTACTTGTACGAAAGAAATATAACAATAAACAACAGGTGAAAAATCAAGATACAAACTTAGATCTTCCACCTAAAGATAATAAAGATGCAAACTTAGATCCTAAACCTGAAGGTAATGAAGATATAAACTTAGATCTTCAACCTCAGCAAACACAATATAATTATATGAGAGATAATGGTAATTCAGACAATTTGATATGCATAAATAAAAACACTAAGGAAGCGGTTAATGTTTCTATTGATAAACTTGAAATACAATTATCTTCGAGTCTTGGATATAATATTAAATTAATAGTAATTCACAAGGCTATAGGTGAAGGTTGTGAAGTTTTTTTAAAAACGCAGGACAATACATTAAAGAATATATCCAGCGATGATAATTTAATAAAAGCAATACAAACAGTTCATGCGAGCCAAAAAAATACAATCGATTCTAAAATCCAGCCTGGAGATAACAAACTAACTCCTATAATTCTAGAGTCTTCGTTTACACCACAAACAAAATTCACTTTCGATAAGGCAATAGATCAATATCAAAAAAATGAGAGCATATTAATAAAAAAAGAGGCATTTAATAAAACGAATATTCCAATACTGGATATACCAAATCCAAATCATATGTCACTTTTGCTCGGAATGCCGACAAATACTGATGTTACAGAGTCTTTACGTCAAAAAAATATTAAGAAAGAATTTGGAAATCAGTATCCAGGGAATTTTTCTGTGACTAATGAAGTTGGTAATCAAATAACAGATTTTTTTACACGGAGGGGGGCGGTTTCATTGACTGAACGCTTTACATCTCAGTTAAAAGTAGCGAAACAATTATATGGCACAAATATTGATACAGAATATGAAAAGCTATATGTTAACAAAGGAGGGGAGCAAAATTTTCATCAAGGGTTAACTGAGGATGTTAAAACAAACTCAATTATAGAAACGTTATTGGGCGACTATAATGGTCAATTAGAGGAATCAAATATTTCTCCTGCCTTATATATTCTATCCGGAAACAAAGCTATTTTTCAAATGCATGCGAATGGCACAAATAAAGTCATGAATATAGAGGGTGGGAAATTATCGCTTCGGAAGAGTGATACTGGAAAAACAATTGATAATATTATCAATGAAATATCGAATGATAATTCTCAATACGATAAATTAATAAATAATATGAGTGACGAAATTCGAAGAATTCCTTATAATAAAACTGCATTCAATGGATTCTTTCCGAAATATTATAACGATCAAGGCGGAGAAATTATTTACGGTAAAAAAATTCTTGTCATCATAGGAGAAGATGGGAAATTATCATATACTCAAGGAGGTGATAAAACCAAGGATCAAATCTTTGAAGACAAAGATGATAAAATAAGACGCGCTTTGATGAGAAGTGCGAAAGAGAATTTAGAAAAAATCTTGAAAGAAAACAAAGACGATAAGAAAAAAATAATAGAGTCCTTGATTCCAGGGGAAATCCTTAAAAACACAAATAAGGAGGAGAAATATACAATTCAACAGAGAGATCAAAATATTTTCAATAATAATTTCGATTACGAGTATCCATCTATAGTGCATTATTCAACGCACTTTGTATATGTGGATGTAAAAAAAAACGGTATCGATCTCGAATGCACTTTTATAAATTCATCGTATGATCCAGATGAAAATGAGAGGAGGAAGTTAGATCCGAATAGAGATACGCTAGTTCTTGAATATAAAAAATATTGCGATGAAAAAGGCCTAGTTTTTAAACCTAATTTTCAAACTCAAAAAGAATGGATTGGAAGGCAGTTACACAACGAATGCGGTTATTTTGCCTTATTTAATTCGAATAGAGGCTTTTTTAATAGAATCGGAATCAAATTTGAAGATGTAAAATATGTAAAAGATACAAAAGGGGAGCCTTTATATTTTGCAAATTCTGGTAATGCGAAAGAGATACCAAATATGAAAGACTACGATAATTTTATGAGAAAATTGGTCTGCGTCCAATCATTACTTTCATCTATATCGATTACTTATTATAATTTTCTCGAATATCATGGTGTTTTTCATGTGAAAGATGTAAATCATAATTTTGATATGCAAAAATTCCACCAAGAACAAATTCTACCGATTATCGAAAATCTGTGCACAAAATTTGTAAATGACATGAGTAATGACATGAGTAATGATAAGAAAAAATTTAATTTTGAGAAAGATATTCAGGAGTACACGAATGCTTTTTACAATCAAGCGAGAACAAAAGTTGTAGGGGCTGTAGAAGAAAATCGTCAATCATTTATAAATGCTAATAAAGAAAATATATGCAACCAAATAATCGATAATTGCTCAAGATCTTTATATTTTGATAATCAAGTTTTTGATAAGGAGCAATATAAGAAAGGTGAGAATTATGAAGCAAATCGGGAATTGTATGATAAAAAGTTAAATAAAGTAATTGATGGGCCTACTCATTAATCAAAAACTTCAATCCCTTATCAATAACTCCTTCGCTTCGTTAATTTTTTGAGATAAATATTTTGACCCACCAGAATCTGGGTGTAATTTAATCATCAATTTTCTATACGCATTTTTTATCTCTTCTTGCGTCGCATTTTCCGATACCCCTAAAACCTCAAGCGCCTCTTTTCTTGACATTTTTCCACTATAATTGCTATTCGAGCTGGAATGACTGCTATGATTACTTTGATGGTGAGATCTTTGATTTAAATTATTCATCATTTCTTGCAAAATTCGTTGAAAATCTGCGCCAAAATTACCCGTTGATCTGATATTCGAATTGCCGTTTAAAAGGAATTTCACAACTAAATTCCCCACCGTTCGAAAAATAAAAAAAATTAACAAAAAAGATATTAACCAAGAC
>CAIPFW010000161.1 GCA_903864455.1 uncultured Anaplasmataceae bacterium
CAAGAAGCCCAACCGAAATCTAAAGATTTTTCCTCTTTAGCCGTTGGGTAACTCACACGATAGTAGGGGAAATTTTGACAAAACAAAAGCACTAAATAAAGAAACTCACCAAGAGAGATTTAATAAGAGAAAGAATGCAGAAAATAACGAACAAAACAAAAATGGATTCAAGTAGTCGTTTTGTTTGTTTTGCACATGAGATGAGAAAATAGCTCTTCAATGATTATTTAAAGAATTGAATTGATGGAGTTGATGTTGCGTATCCGCCGAAATTCAATGCAAAATAAATAATCAAAAAATCACTCTAGATAAAATTCCCCTTCAATGCTATTATTTGTTCAAATATAAGATAAAAAATAAAAATATATGCAAAAAGAATATTTATTTAAAGAGATTGAAAAATCGGTTCAAGCGAGATGGGATAAAGAAAGAGCTTTTAACGTTTCAGAAAATAACGATCAAAAGAAATGCTACGTTCTTGAGATGTTACCATATCCGTCTGGAAATTTGCATGCAGGTCATGTGAGAAATTATACGATTGGTGATGTCATCGCTCGATACAAAAATCATTGTGGTTTGAATGTTTTGCATCCAATTGGCTTTGATGCGTTTGGCTTGCCAGCTGAAAATGCAGCCATGAAATCAGGGATAAGTCCTGCGAAATGGACATATGAAAATATAGATACAATGACAACTTTATTGAAAAAGCTAGGCTTTTCATATGATTATGACCGTGTAATTAAAAGCTGTGATTCTGATTATTATAAACATGAGCAAGAATTTTTTATTCGATTGGTTGAGAGCGGTGTTGCGTATAAAAAAGAATCGTGGGTAAATTGGGACCCTATTGACAATACAGTTTTAGCGAATGAGCAGGTGATCGATGGTCGTGGATGGCGTTCAGGAGCCTTGGTTGAGAGAAAATTATTGAATCAATGGTTTTTAAAAATTAGCGATTATTCTGAAGAATTGCTGAATGATTTGAATGAGTTGAGCGAATGGCCAGAAAAAGTAAAAACAATGCAGGCGAATTGGATTGGAAAATCCGAGGGCGTAAAAATACTCTTTCAAATTAAAAATCTTGATAAAAATCTCGAAATTTTCACAACAAAGCCAGAGACTCTTTTTGGTGCAACTTTTTGTGCGATTTCATACGAGCATCCAATCGTTGAGGATTTGAAAAGTAATCCATTGATTGAAGATTTTGTAAAGAAATGCCTTGCCACGCCTAATATTGGTGAGGTTTTTGATAAACAGGAAAAGCTCGGTATTTTTACGAATTTATATTGTGAAAATCCGTTTACAGGAGAAGAGTTGCCAATTTACATAGCGAATTTTGTTTTGATGAATTATGGTTCTGGTGCAATTTTTGGTTGCCCTGCGCATGATAAAAGAGATAATGATTTTGCAAAAAAATATAATTTAAAAATAAAAAAAGTCATCGAAGTAAGTGATTCACAAGAAGAATTTAAATATTCTGACGATGATAGAATGATCAATTCTTCGAATTTGCTGAATGAAAAAACGATTGCAGAAGCAAGAAAAATTATGATTGATGAGATTGAAAAGCGAAATCTAGGGTCAAAAATTACAAATTATAAATTGCGAGATTGGGGTCTTTCACGTCAGAGATACTGGGGTTGCCCGATTCCTATGATTTATTGTGAGGATTGCGGTGTAGTGTCTGATAAAAATTTGCCTGTGAAATTGCCTGAAGATGTGAATTTTTCAAAAGCGGGAAATCCACTGGAGTCGCATCCAACTTGGAAACATACAAATTGCCCAAAGTGTAACAAAAAAGCAATTCGTGAAACGGATACCCTAGATACTTTTTTCGAATCGTCTTGGTATTTTGTCGCTTATTGTTCTCATGATAAAGATATGAAAAACAAAGAAAACAATTACTGGTTGCCTGTAGATTATTATATTGGTGGAATAGAGCATGCAATTTTGCACTTGCTTTATGCTCGTTTTTTTATGAAATTGATGAACAATGAGAGTCTGGTTGTAGTTCGTGAGCCTTTCAAAAGATTGTTTACTCAGGGAATGGTGACTCATAAAACATATAAAGATGAAAAAGGGGATCGGATATCACCAATGGAATATGAAAAAATGAATGACATCGAAAGAAAGAAAATCATAGTTGGCGCTTCTGAAAAAATGAGTAAATCGAAAAAAAATGTCGTTGAGCCGATTGAAATTATTGAGAGGTATGGAGTTGATGCGATTCGATTGTTTATCACTTCCGACACTCCGCCAGAAAAAGATGTTGAATGGACGACTCAAGGGCTTGAAGGAGCGTATAAATATTTGAAAAGACTCGATGTTTTTGTCGAAAATTTTGTATCAAAAAAGAATTCTTGTGAGGAAAATGGCGAATTGACGATACAGCATTCGAATGATTATCTTGTTTTGTTAAACAAGACGGTTGCCGATGTGACAAATATGATAGAGAATTTCTGCTTGAACTCTGCGATTGCGAAGATTCGCGAATTTTCAAATAAATTATTCGATTTAAAAGATATAAAAAGTAAAAAAGATTATGTTTTTTTAGAAAATTTATTGAAAAAGTTTTTTTGTTTGTTGGAGCCTTTCGTTCCTCACATCGCTCAATATTTTTGGGAGAGGATCGATGAAAACACTTTGATTTATAATGAAAAATGGCCAGAAATTGACAATTCGATAAATGCAAAAAGCTCAGATAAAATTACGATTAGTATTTTGATAAAAGGTAAGAATTATGGAGTTTTACAAATCGATGAAAATGAAACAGAGGTTGAAATTCATAAAAAAGCTTTGAATGTATTGAAAAATTCGAACAAGTTGAATGATGAAATAAAGTTTCATTTAGAAAAGATGAAATATGTTTATGTGAAAGGAAAAGTGATGAATTTTATTTCTTGAGTGATTTGATTGAATTATCAGTGGTTTATATTTCCAAGTCTCAAGTATTTTTCGAATTATTTAACCCATTGCATTTCTCATAAAATTTTAAAGTTCCGTATTTTTATCGATTTTTGGACGATAAAAACTTCAAACTCACTTCGATTTCCCTCTGTAAAGCGATTTAAACGCGATTTATTTTCGCATGGTTGCTGAATTTTA
>CAIPFW010000162.1 GCA_903864455.1 uncultured Anaplasmataceae bacterium
ATATTTATTATGAAGAAAGTCTTTCCATGATTTCACCAAAAAATTCATTAATAAAAAATAAAGATCAGCTACCAAACAAAAAAATAGCCTGTCAACTTGGTAGCGTTATGGAAATTTGGTTAAAAGAAAATGCACCAAATTCAGAAATTATTTTAATGGACAACAATAACCAAGCAATAGAAGCATTAAAAGCTGGGCATGTTGATGGGGTTCTTGTTGATGGCGTTCAAGCTGCTGCTTTTTCAAGTAAAAATTCAAATCTTGATCATGCTACAATAGCGAAATCTGAAAATGGCTATGGTATAGCATTTAAAAAGGGATCGAAGTTAAAAGACGAAGTAAATAAAGTTTTAAAAACTTTAAAAGAAAGTGGTGAAATAGAAAAACTAAAAAAGAAGTGGATAGAGAGTGGAGAATGGGACAATTAACATACGATATATTATTCATAGGAAGTGGAGTTTTTCTCACTCTCGGATTATTATTTGGCGGACTAATTCTTGGAACTATTCTTGGAGTGACAATCAGCATTTTGCGTTATAACAATATTTGTTCCTTTATTATAAGTAGGTGGATTTCTTTATTTAGAGGAACCCCACTTATATTACAATTGAGTTTAATTTATTTTACTGCACCTAGTATCATAGGGATCAAGTTAAGTGTTATACAAGCAGGAATTATTGCTTTTGGTTTCAATAGTTCTGCTTATATAGCAGAAATTTTAAGATCTGGGATAGAAAGTATAGCAAAGGGTCAATTTGAAGCAGCTAAAACTCTTAAAATATCAAAATATTATACATGGAGAGATATAATTTTACCGCAAGTAATAAGAAATACGTTTCCGAGTTTTGTAAATGAAATTATATCTCTATTAAAAGAAACAGCTTTAATTGGTACTATTAGTGGAATGGATATAATGAGAATGGCGCAAACATTAGGAGCGCAGCAATTTACATATTTTATGCCATTGTGTATCGCGGCTGTATATTATTATATACTTGTAATAAGTATAGAATTTATTGGGAAAATTATCGAAAAAAGGGGTTGGTATGCTCAAAATTAAAGATTTATCAAAATCATTTGGATTTCATCAAGTTTTAAAAAATATAACTTTTGACATCGATGAATCTCATATTGTTGGTCTAGCAGGAAGTTCCGGAAGTGGTAAATCTACACTCTTAAGAATTATACAAGGTTTAGAAAAACAGGATTCTGGCACTTTAAATATAAAATTAAATACAGGTTTTATGTTTCAAGATTTTCAACTATTTCCTCATATGAATGTTTGGAAGAATATAATATATTCATCATCGATCAACAATCAAAATGATGATTTTGTTCTCAGAGCAAAAGATTTAATTGAATGCCTTGGACTCTCTGCAAAAATAAATTCCTACCCTCATCAATTATCTGGTGGGCAAAAGCAAAGAGTAGCATTGGCGAGAAGTCTAATGATGCAACCGGAGATGCTGCTTTGCGATGAACCGACTTCTGGACTCGATGTTGCGACAATAGAAGATGTGATTTCATTGTTAAAATCAATCAAAGATATGGGTGTGAGTATGATTATTGCATCTCATGATTTAGACTTTTTAACAAAAATAGCAAACAAGATTTTTGTATTAAAGAATGGAATTTTAATAGATTCTGTTTACCCTGAAGAAATGAATGATCCTATCAATTATTTAAAAAAATTATATTGAAATTTAATTAAAGGCAATTTATGAAAAATAAAAATGTGATTAAAAAAATTATATTAGCTTATTCAGGTGGACTTGATACATCAGTTATGATTCCTTGGCTCAAAGAAAAATATTCTGAAGCTGAGATAATTACTGTAACTGTGAATGTAGGGCAGCAAGAAAATCTCGAAGATATAAAAAACAAAGCTCTAAAAAGTGGAGCAACAAAAGCATATATTATAGATGCTGCAAATGAGTTTGCTTCCGAATATTTATGGAATTTAGTAAAATCCGGAGCTTTATATGAAGAGCAATATATATTGGGGACAATATCACGACCATTAATTGCAAAAAAATTAATAGAAATTTCCGAGCAAGAAAATGCTGATGCTATCGTTCATGGTGCAACTGGAAAAGGTAACGATCAAGTTCGTTTCGAATATACAATTAAAGCTTTAGCACCGCAGATAAAAATTATAGCTCCTTGGAGATTTTGGGAAATCAAATCAAGACAGGATGCAATTAATTACGCAAAAAAACATAACATCGAAATTTCTGCAACCCCTAAAAGCCCATATTCAAGAGATCATAATCTTTGGTACATATCTCATGAAGGCGGGGATATAGAATCTCCTTCAAATGAAAGACCAGAAGATGTTTTATTGATGGCTACTCCACTTGAAAAAGTCACTGCAAGCGAGGAGTTGATATCTCTTGAGTTTGAAAAAGGAATTCCAATTGGCTTCAATAAAATAAAAAAATCACCAGAAAGTATTTTATCTGAACTCAATGAGCTTGGAGGGAAGCATGGTATTGGCGTTTGTGATATTATTGAAAATCGCTTAGTTGGTATGAAAATCAGAGGAATTTATGAAGCTCCTGCTGCAGCTTTAATATACAAAGCGGTTCATATACTTGAAACAATTTGCTTGGATAAAAATATGCTTCATTTGAAGCAATCCCTTAAAGCAGAATATGCAAACATTGTTTATGAAGGCAGGTGGTTTTCTCAAAGTAGAAAAGCGCTAGATGCTTTTTTCAATGTTACATCACAGCATATAACTGGCTCTGTAAAATTAAAATTATATAAAGGAAACATAATTTTTGCAGGAGTTGAATCAATCAATAGTTTGCATAATTTAGAATTAGCAACGTTTGAAGAAGATGGCGATGCTTACAATCAATCTGATGCTGAAGGCTTTATAAATTTATTTTCTCTTCCAGCAAAAGTATATGGCGTTATTCACAAAGGAGAATATGACAAATCATAAAACATGGGGCGGGAGATTTAAAAAATCTTTAGATTCGAGAGTTGCAAAATTTAATGCATCCATAAGTTTTGATAATATATTATATTCTTATGATATTTTGGGTAGTAAGGCTCATGTTTCAATGCTTGCAAAACAAGGTCTTGTAAATCATGAAGAAGAAAAAATCATTTGCGATGCATTGATAGAAATCCAAAAAGAAATAGAAAATGGATTGCATCCATTGAGTGATGAATATGAAGATATACATATGTTTATCGAGCAAATTTTAATCAAGAAAATTGGCGATACAGGAAAAAAATTACATACAGGGCGAAGTAGAAACGATCAAGTTGCTTTGGATTTAAGGCTTTATGCGAGAAGCTCTGTGAGTGAAATTAAAAATTTACTGAATGATTTGTGCTTAGCTTTAAATGAGCTATCAAAAAAACACTTTGAAAATATAATGCCTGGCTATACTCATCTACAACAAGCTCAGCCAATCACTCTCGGCAAACACCTCGAAGCGTATTTTTTTATGTTTCAAAGAGATGTAAGTCGAATAGATGATTGGTTCAAAAGAATGAATTTTTGCCCACTGGGAGCTGGAGCATTGGCTGGAAGTTCACTACCTTTAGATAGACAATTCGTTGCCGATCAATTAAATTTTGATGGCGTTATTGAAAATACAATCGACGCAGTAAGCGATAGAGATTATATTATTGAATTTTGTAACATCGCTTCAATTATCATGATGCATCTTTCAAGATTATCTGAAGATTTTATTATTTGGGCAACCCAAGAGTTTAACTTTCTTATCTTAGATGACGGATTCGCAACCGGATCATCATTGATGCCAAATAAAAAAAATCCAGATGTTTTAGAGTTAATACGTGGTAAATGTGGTCGTGTATTTGGACATATGGTATCTATTTTAACGATAATGAAAGCGCTCCCACTTTCTTATAACAAAGATATGCAAGAAGATAAAGAATGCTTTTTTGACACAATCAACACTTTGAAGTCATGCATTTCAATTATTATTCCTTTTTTATATTCCATAACATTTAATACAGATAAAATGTCTTATGCTGTTGAAAACAGTTATTTAAAAGCAACAAAAATTCTCGAAAATTTAGTTTTAAAAGGTGTGCCATTTAGAGAGGCGCATCATATGGTTGGCAACTACGTAGCAGAGGCGATAGAGAAAAATTGTCGTTTAGAAGATATTATCCCAAAGGAGTATGTCTAAAGTTTATCGCACCCTAATTGCATAGAGAGAGCAATTGAGACGTTATGTGCAGAAAAATAAATGTGCACTAGTTTTAAAAATGTATTTGTATAAAAGGATGTATTATTTCAAAGTCTATCTTATATAGCGCTAAAAGTGAAAGGCAATAGAATAGAGCCCGTAATCAATTCAACCAAATGCAATGGGTTTATTAAATTGATTGATATTGAGTCCTGTTAAGTTGATGAAGATTTTAGGAGTTTTAGAAAGTTTATTGAATGTGAGAGTCATTTAGAAGAAGAAATTTCTTGATAAATAATTATTTATCAAGAAATTTAAGAAAATGCAATGGGTTTATTTTATCTTGACGTAATTAAAAGTAAAAATTACAATAATGGAATGATTTAAAATAAATACAATGAATTTGCCAAAAGGTTTTACATATTTAACTGCTGATGAATTAAAAGATCACAATATTATTGTTGATTTGAGGTATTTAAGAAACCTAAATTTCGTTGGAGAAAAAATAACTGGATATGAAGCGAACAAAGTAATTATGACAGACGAAGCAAAAGAAGCTTTATTTAATGCATCAGAAAAATTTAACAAAGAAGGTTATGATTTGGTGATTTATGACGCATATAGACCGCAAAAAGCTGTGAATCACTTCAAGCGATGGTCTGACTCCAAAGATTTAATTGTGGACAAAATGAAAAATGAATTTTTTCCATATATCGATCACGATAAAGCTTTTGAACTCGGTTATATCGCTGAAAAATCAGGTCATAGTCGTGGATCAACAATTGATTTAACGATTATTGAACATGGAAGAACTCTAAAAGAAGTTAAATATCAAGAAAGAATTTTGTCAGACGAAAGAGTGTTTATATTCTTGGATGATGGAACTGTTGACATGGGCTCACATTTCGATTTATTTGACGAGGCTTCACACTCTCAATCAACTCTGGTTTTTGAAGAAGCATCAAAAAACAGGAATTTTTTTATTGAAACTATGGAGTCTGTTGGGTTTAAAAATTATCCATCAGAATGGTGGCATTTCACTTTAGAAAATGAACCATTTCTTGCGAATGCACTAGAATCATACTTTGATTTCGATATAAAGTAATCGCTGATCTATATTTTTTGATCTATGTTTTTACGAGAGGTAAACTTTTACTTCTTTGTCTATTAACTCGGTCATATTTCATTAATCATTCCTTCTTTCACCAAGAAATCTCAGTAAAAACATAAAGATGTTTATAAAGTCAAGATATAGAGATAAAGCTGATAAAACGCCTAATTTTTTCATCATCTCTGATTCTCTCGCAGCTGCGCCAGCTGATAAATATATATCTTTAATTTTTTGTGTATCCCAAGCTGCTAAAATTATAAAACATACCAAACCAAAGATTGAAATTACAAAATCTAAACCGCTTGATTTCAAAAAAAGATTTACTAAAGAAAGTATAACGATCCCGATAACGCCCATAATTGCAAACGAACCAATTGAGGTCAAATCTTTTTTAGTTGTGTATCCATATATACTCATCGCACCGAAAACTGCAGATGATATAAAAAAAGTCTTTGCTATGCTTACTGAGGTATAAATTAAAAAAATCGGAGCAAGTGAAAGACCTATCAAGCCAGAATATACCATCAAGCACGCACTCAAAGCAGGTAAACTCATTTTTTGAGCTCTCGTTCCCATATATATCGACAACCCTAAAGGCAAAAAAGCAAAAATTAGCATTATCATAGGATTTGAAAAAAATAATTGCATCAACGTAGTAGATCTTGAAGCTGCAAAAGATACTAAGCCAGTTAAAGCAAGAGCAGAAGACATATAGCTATATACAGAAGCGAAATGATTTCTTAGCCCTTCGCTGTAAGATGCGGCTGTGAAGTATGTTTGGGTATTGGTATTTTTATTTGAAAACATAGTTTTGCACGAAATAAAGTTTTTATAATGAATATTATAGCATGTATTTCTTTTTAGAGAGCGTAGAAGAATCCATGGAGCGTATAAATTTTATAAAAAAGTAATTTTTCTTGCTTTACTTTTTAAAAAAATGAAATTATAATTTAAGTATCTTATAGATGTTTAGTTATAGAGGGTCTATAGCTCAGCGGTTAGAGCAGGAGACTCATAATCTCTTGGTCGCAGGTTCGATCCCTGCTAGGCCCATTTTTCAATTTAATTATTACAATTTTAAATTAATGATGAAAAAAGTTCTCATAATTTCAGGATTCGGAATTAATTGCGAAAGTGAAACAAAAAATGCATTTGATTCAGTAGGTGCAAGCTCAGAAATTATTCATATCAATTCAATTTTCGACAATCCAAATTTACTCGATGATGCAGATATTATAGTATTTCCTGGGGGTTTTTCTTATGGAGACAATCTTGGCTCTGGTTTTGCATTGGCGTCACTAATCAAGATTTCTTTGAAAGACAAGCTTAATGAATTGATAGAAATGGGTAAAATTTTCATTGGGATTTGCAATGGCTGTCAAATATTAGTAAAACTTGGTTTGTTTAACCATAAAGATGAAAAAATCACTATCACAAATAATAAAAACAATATCGGGTATAGATGCATGTGGAAAGAATGTGAAGCTCAAAATACTTGGCATTTCGAAGATATAAGACAAATTCGACTTCCAGTTGCTCATGGTGAGGGTTGTTTTATAGATTTGAATAAAAATAGCAAAACTATAGACGACCTAAATCGATTGAATAATAATGGCCTAGTGAATGATAATTGCAAAATTATCTTAAAGTATGCAAATGGGCAAAATCATAACGGTTCTGATTATGATATAGCTGGAATTTCTAATAAAAAAGGCAACGTGATAGCTATCATGCCTCATCCTGAAAGAGCGATCTGCTTTGATGAAAATGAAAAAAACGCACAAAAAATGAAAAGTAATTTTTCTGCAAACAGAGGTGATGATATCTCGCTGTATAAAAAGTTTTTTCATAATTTGGTAAGATTTTCATCTTTTGCGAATTCACAATAAACCCATTGCATTTTCTTAAATTTCTTGATAAAT
>CAIPFW010000163.1 GCA_903864455.1 uncultured Anaplasmataceae bacterium
AAATAGAATATATAAACAAAATTCGTGATGTATCAGAGAAATTTTCAGAAAGTGCGAAAGCAATTCTCAGGATGTTACCAGAAACAGAAGATAAAAATTCACCAACTTATAAGGCTTCATTATCTTGCAAGCTTGAAAGCTTAGGACAATTAAATAATACACTTATTAAGAAATTAAATGAATTTAACAAGTTGATAGATCAAGCAAATATTGCATTTCAACCAATAGATGCAAATAAAAATATAAAAAGTAAAGAAAAGACAAAACAAAAAGACGCTCTTCTGAAAGAAATAGCTGAAAAAGCTGCGGAAATAAAAGACTCTTTCACAGATGGATTTCATGATTTCTATACAAATGCAATCTATCTTAAAGACTTCACAAAAGATAACAATCTATTTCAAAAAGTCAATGCGGCTCTTAAAAAACTCAAAATGGACGTCGAAAATATAATGGAACCAAGTGAAGAAATCAATTTTAAAGATGCAAAAGAAATGAAAAAACAAAAAGACAAAAATCCAAAGCTAATTAACAGGGGCGCTTTATATCCGTTACGCACTTAACTTTGAATCAAATATCTCCAAGCTTTCACACAATATTGATATCCTGAATAAATCGATAAAATCGACGAAATCCAAAATAATACCAGTCCGAAAATTTTAAAATGCGATAAATATCCAACATCACTCAAAATTAATATTGTAATTGAAAGCATCTGCATCGCTGTTTTTATTTTTCCCAAATGACTTACTGGTAAATCAAGCTTTTGACCGCTCAAACCCTCACGAATACCAGATATAATAATCTCACGCATCAAAATCGCCAATGCGAAAAATATATTCAAACCCTCCAATTTGTGAAAAAAAATCAACATTGTTATTGCAACTATTACAATTAATTTATCAGCAATTGGGTCTAAAACACGACCAATATTCGATTGCACACTCCATGATCGAGCCAAATATCCATCCAAAAAGTCTGTAAAACCTGCCAATGCAAATATTATTCCTGCCAATATTTTTGTAAAGTCTGTGTCAAAATAAAAAACAATTGCGAATATTGGCGCCGAAAAAAGCCTTAGAATTGTTAATATATTAGGAATATTAAACTTTGTGATAGAAAATTTCGCTCTTGTCATCTCCGCCTCCATTTCGACACCAACACATTCATTAATCAATTATCACTGCAACTCTTATTAATATTTTCTATATTCCTCTCTTCCCGACAGCACAACGTCAAAACGATAAACATCATTACCATCATGCTTTCCTACATATTTTGCAAATGAACCACCCGTTTTAATTGTTTTTTTACCACTTCGAGTTGAAAGGTCGCAAGAATCCTTTTTTACTACTGGCTCTTCAGGAAAATCTTCATTGCGATTATTTTCACATCCATGAATATCAATTAATTCATAACCAAAGGACTCACTTCTATCGATTTTCGATTTTTTTCCTGCGAATCTGATTAAATCTTCTCTGCTCGGCACATCTATCCAAACAATTTTCTCAAGTCCAGAAAAATTTCTATGCTTAATAGACATATCGATTCTTTTTGCGCAGTCAGAACATGGTCGAATCAATATAAATCGATAAAAGCCCGCATTATCAGAGCTAGTGCTACCATTATTTGCAAAATGCGGGTCATACATTTGCAATTTTTCTTGATTTTTTGACAATTTTCTTGCATTTAAACCCTCCTGATTGAAACCATGAGAATTTAATTGCCAAATTTGAAGAGATGTATTCGTTATCGGAACGCAATTTTTATCCAAAACATACCCCTCGATTATAATCGCCTCTCCTTGTGAGAAAAAAAGATCTTTAGTTTTTCTTGTTAAGTTATTCGTGCGGTGAAATTTTTTTGGCTTCGGCAAAACGTGATACTTGTCATTTGTCGTTACTCTACAATTAAAAATTGTATCTCGACTTTCTAAATCAACATTGTTTATCGAAACATTTGCAAAACTCTTGCAAGCAATAAAAATCAAAAGAAAAAAGAAAAATTTTTTTAACATTGGCTACACCTCATCATTCATTTGTTATTTTTAATTATCGTTTAAAGTTTGATACCATTGATTCCAAACTTTCTCAATTGCAACATAATCTGAATCATTATTTATTTTGTTTGCGTTTTTATCAAGTGAAAAATTATGATTTTTGACTTCTTTATTATCATTAAATTCACTCGCTTCATGAATTTTTAATATTGACGATACCAATAAACTATGAGTTGAATCTTTTGTTTTTTTACTTACAAACTCTCGATTGCTTTTTTCAACAACTTCGTTTTCCTCAACTATCTCTAATTTTAAATCCTCGTCATCCAAACTCTCATCCTTCGGCAACTCAATTCTTTCAATCAGATATGGAACCGAGGAATCATTACGATTGATAGAAAAGTGTATTTTACAGTTGAAATGCTTTTCAAGATTTGAAATTTCATTTTTATGCTCATTTAAAAGTAAAGTAAAAATACTTTCGCTAGCCGAAATATGAAAATTCGCATCACCACCATTGATTATATTATTTTTAATATCATCAAAAAGATTCGCAATGACAAATTTTGGCAATTTGACAATCCCCCTACCCTGACAATGCTCGCATTTCATACCTTGAACGTCGAATAATGATTGCTCTGTTCTTTGACGAGAAATAATCATCAAACTGTATTCGTATATCAAAGTGATTTGAATTTTTGACTTATCATACTGCGACATTCGCCTCGCAATATTCTCAATCGTTCGATTATTTTGCCCATCTTTCATGCCAATCAAATCAATCACGATGAGGCCAGACATTTTTCGCAATTTAATTTGATTCATTGTTTCTTGAATCGCTTCAATATTTGTTTTTAAAGCGGTTTCTTCTATGCAAAGCTCATCCTTATTTTTTCCGGAATTGACGTCAATTGCTATTAATGCCTCCGTTTTATCTATGACGATATAGCCGCCCGACCTCAAACTTACAATATTTGAGAACAAATTATTAATCTGGTCATTAATTTTATATTTTGAAAAAATTGACCAATCCAAATTGTATAATTTAATCATATTCAGATAATCGTTCGCATAAGACCTTGCAAAATCTATTGCATGTTGATACAAACTCTCACCCTCAATAATAATACTTGAAACATGAGAGCTGTTCATATTATTAAAAATATTGCGAATCGCATTCGTCTCCTGATAAATAATTGCAGGTGCAGTCTTTATTTCAGAAGATGTTTTTTTGATAAAATTCCACAACTTTGTTAAATAATTGAAGTCCTGCTTGATTTCTGAAGTTGTCCTGCGAATTCCTGCACTTCCTATAATCACACTTGAATTTGAATACAGCTTTAAATCCTTTAATATAATTTCTAACCGCCTTCTGTCGATTAAATTTGTTGCGTTTCTTGAAATAGAACTTTTACCACCTTTATTCGGCATATACGAACAATATCGCCCCTGAAGAGTAATAAAAGTTGAAAGCATAGCACCCTTTGTATCTCGCTCCTCCTTTGCAATTTGAATCATTATGATTTGATTTTTTGATATAAATCCTTGGCGATAGACATGAAAAGGATTTTCTAAATTTTTATTTCTAGGTGCATGATGAATATTTTCTTTTGTATTCGCCTCATCATTTTCGTTAACTTCCTCAGATTCATCCTCTTTATCGTCAGAAAATACACGATTTATATCGTTCAATTCTGAATCTGAGAAAACCGCTTCATCGATCTCCTCCTCTTCCTCGATAATTTGAGTTTTTGAGAAATACACTGGGTCTATCTCTGAAAACGGCAAAAAGCCGTCTCGTCCGTCTTTTTTATATTTTACAAAAACCGCCTGCAGAGACGGTAAAACCTTTGTTATGACTCCAAAATGAATCGAGCCACGGCCATAAGATAAATTTTCATAAAAATCTATGTCCTGTAATTGATTGTTATAAACGGATGCAACTCTCACCATATCCTCATTTGTTCCGTCTATCAACATTACTGTTTTTTCTTTTTGCATATTTTTTTAAATATTTTGATTGATAAGTCTTTATATGATAAATTATATTGATAAAAAAGTTAACGTCAAGGAAAGGTTTAGATTGTGAGATTTGTTTTGTTACGAGAGTCGTCAGCAATAAGTTAATTTCAACTTGATATCATTTTTAATTGCTTATATAATATGTATTGCAATCATTAATATATTTTTTATATGACTTTCGATGTAAACAATCACACACAACAACCAGAAAAAACTTGGTTTGAAAAAAGAAGGGATTTAAAAGGCAATTCTTCTTTTGAGTTAAATGGAGTTTATTATCCTTATCCACAATCTGTAAAAAATGAAAATGGTAAAAAAACCTATAGATTATTAGATGTAGAATACTGCTTTGAAAAAGGAAAATTGCATTTCTTAAAAGATCGACAATAAAAGCTGTCTGCAATTTTATCTCGCTAATCCCCTCAGCAAAACCATACTATGAGCCATATAAATAAAACTCTTTGTTGAGATTGTGTATTCCTAATCTTTACTTAATCTACGATATCCGTTGAACCAAGAAAACGTTCTTTCGACAACATATCTATAACATTTTCCAATTTTATTACCTATATGAATCATCTTTCCTATAGCTAGCAAATATCCCCATATATCCCTTATCTGCAACAATTGTCTTGATGCTTAGATATTTCCAGAAAGCATCACCCATAACTTTAACTCCTCATTTTGTATCATGAATATTAGCACTATGAATCTCTACATCTAATATGAGACCGCAAATTTGTAGAAGAAATTTATTTTTTCCTTCCATTTATTCTTTTATACCTATCAAAACCAAGATCTTCGCCTATAATTATAAATCTTGGTAGTTTGGGAATCTACAACGCATTCAGTTATGATTCATATTCATTTATCTCTATATCTCATGAAAAATGAATAGACGGTCTCCCAATTAGGAAAATCTTTAGAGGATTAAACCCATTGCATTTTCTTAAATTTCTTGATAAATAATTATTTATCAAGAAATTTCT
>CAIPFW010000164.1 GCA_903864455.1 uncultured Anaplasmataceae bacterium
AAATAGAATAAAAATCTAAAATTATTTTTAGATTTATCAAAAATTAAATTAATAAAATAGAGTGTTAACTGGTTTAAAATAAAAATATATAAAAAAGCACATTTTTATTGAATTCAAAAATCTGAAAATTTTTTGAAAAAACTGACTTATTTCTTAGGATTTATGAAAAAATTTTCAGATTTTTGAAAAAATAATTTAAATAAAACATATACCAAAGACAATAAAGTTCTACTTACATGCTCAGATGTGAGTCGGAAAAAGTTCAAATACATGGATGAAAATGGAAATGTAAAAGAAGACTATGAAGCACGTACATTTACAGATAAAGTATTTGAACCTATCAAGAAAGCTAGTCAAGTTGTATATGAAAATATTTTATCGGATATCAAAGACGAACAAGAACATATAGAGGATGATTATAATAGAAAATCGGTATTGAATGATAAGACCATGAAAGCCATCGATTGTTTTGCACAGATTGTGAATATTGACAATCCAAGCAGTAATAGTGAATTTAAAAATGAACTAGCCATTTTAAATAAGTAAATCAAATTTGTAATGTTAAAATACGTGCAATTTCTTTTGATATTTTATTGACGGTCAATTCACTCAATTTAATTTTTTTAATAAAGTCTTTGATCGAGAAATTATTCGATCCAAACTTTTTTGAAAAGTGGTAGTAAATTAATGAACTAGCAACACTTTGAGGCCTTGATCGATTGATAATACTACTTTTACTTTTAATCTTTTCATAAATATCCGTAATGACTTGTTTGTCTTCTTCAATATGATTGAATTTTGTAATATATTCATTCACCAATTCAATCGGTGTAATGTATCGATTGACAATATTACTATTTTTAGGTGAATTCAAGTTGACATGTTTCAATCCTTTTAGAATAATTTTCTTATCCAAATTAAAGATCGTTCGAAGTGATTCACAACTATATACTTTTCCATTGATTTTGATCGAATGGAAAATACATCCAAAAATAATCGCTTTTCTTGAATTTCCTCGATAAATTTTTCCTTTTGTGACTTGGGTATAAATATCATTGGCTAGATTCACAATCTTCTCTGAAAACCCAAAATTTTCTACATCCTTATATATACTCTTATCTTCAATTTTTCGAATATGGCAACGATTTGGATCACTGTTTTTTCGAGTATCGTCTGCCCCATAATAACGAGTTTCGCGTTCGTATACAACTAATTTTGATATTTCTATACCACAATCAGTACATAAAACACATCCCAGTTCATTAATAATATTATCATGTTCACATTCTTCTATTTCGTCTTTATCAAAATCAATTTCATCTACTTCTTTTAGTTCTTCTTCCAAGTCATTGAATACATTGAATACATCCATTTCTTATAATTTAAATTCCAAATCTTTTAAATATTATAAAATCAAATTTATGTAAATTTGATTTTTTGAATTAATTATTATATTAATACAAAAAATGAAGTGCGAATTTAAAGATTGTAAAAAACAATCTACTTTCAATTTAGAAGGAGAAAAAGTAGGTCGTTTTTGTTC
>CAIPFW010000165.1 GCA_903864455.1 uncultured Anaplasmataceae bacterium
AAAAATACGGAATTTTAAAGTTTTATGAGAAATGCAATTGGTTTTATATATTTATTAATTAAAAATCAAAAAAAATTAACAAAAAAAATTTGATATATAGATATTTCCTGTAAAATGAAAGAAATATATTGCTTAAACTAAAATTAATGAATATTTCCTTCGAAGAAGCAAAACAAATATTTGAATTGCCATTTTTAGATTTGATTTTTAAAGCTCAAAAAATTCATCGAGAAAATTTTCAGTCGAACCAAATTCAACTCAGTAAATTATTAAATATAAAAACTGGCTCTTGCCCTGAAAATTGCTCATATTGTACGCAATCTGCACATTATAATACAGGGCTAAAAAAAGAGCCATTGATGGATATCAAGGAAGTTAAAACAAAGGCTTTGGAGGCGAAAAACTCAGGAGCAACTCGTTTTTGCATGGGTGCAGCGTGGCGTGGTCCACGTGAAGATGATTTAGATAAAGTATGTGAAATGATATCAGAAGTTAAGGCGCTGGGATTAGAAACATGCGCCACTCTTGGACTTTTAAAAGATGGGCAAGCTGAAAAATTAAAGGATGCTGGGCTTGATTTTTACAATCATAACGTCGACACATCTCCTGACTTTTATAAAAAAATAATTACTACAAGAACCTTTCAAGATCGCATTGAAACAATAGAAAAAGTAAGGCAATCTGGATTAAAAGTCTGTTGCGGTGGGATTTTAGGAATGGGAGAAACAAATAACGATCGCATTCAAATGCTGATTATTTTAGCAAATCTTGAATGTCCGCCCGAATCAATTCCAATCAATCAGTTGATTCCTATGGCTGGGACACCTTTGGCGAATGCTAAAAAAATTGAGCCTTTTGATTTTGTGAGAACCATAGCTTTGGCAAGGATTTTGATGCCAACATCTTATGTTCGATTATCCGCTGGTCGAGAATCGATGTCCGACGAAATGCAGGCATTATGCTTCATGGCAGGGGCGAACTCAATTTTTTATGGCGATAAATTATTGACTGATTATGCTAAAAACCCTGAAATTTCAAAAGATGAAAAATTATTTGAGCGTTTGAATTTAAAAGCTGAGCTGGTTTGTTAAAACAAAAGATTTATAGAGTCATCAATTTTTTGGTATTGAATTTCATGTGATACGAGATAATCATGATTTTTGTCATCAGTATTATATAAATCTTTCAGTTGAGTTAAAGATAAATCATTATATTGTGTGATATTTTTCATAATGTTCAATGAGTGTACAATCTCGAAATCCTTTGCATCAATAGATGATGAAACTCCTTTATCTGGTCGATAATGCATATTATAACTTTGAATTAAAAAAAGAGTGTTTTTATCGATTATATTGGAATCGCTTGTATGCTTGATTTGATAGGGTCTCTCTCGTGTAGAATCAGAGACTAAATCTGGATTTCCGTACCCAAATTCCATTAACTTGTTTACAAAAAAAGATAATTTTTCCTTTTCCGAAAGAGAGTTAATAATCCTATCAATCTCTTTAAATTCATTTCCAGTGAGTGAAAGATTATACCACAAGCCTATTCCTTGCTCTTTTGCTAATTTTTCCCAAGGAAACAAAGGCCCTGGATCCTCTTTTCTTCCAAAGCTTATAGCAATATCAGAATGCCCCACAATATTAAACGGTTTTATGGAGTATAAATCAATTAACTCTTTTGTTAAATTTATCAAGCTGTTAATTTGACTCTCTGGAAAATCATAGTAAAACATTTCATCGTTGAGTAAAACCCCGCCACCTTTATCATTTCTACTAAATCCATAGTTGACATTTTCTATACCAATCGAGTATTGATTTAAATTATCCATGCCATTGTAATAGCTTATACCAGCATGCTTACCAATGTAATTATCTTTTAAATATTTATTTATGGTGCCATTCTCATCAGAGTCAATGATATAATGTGCAATTATACCATTGTTTTTTTGCCCATTTAGGAAAAACTGATGAGGTGAATTAAAATTTTCAGCAGTATAATGCATAATAATCATTGATGGATTATCGGTCATTTTTTTTTGAACAGGATCTTGAATTGTGAAATCTGTTAATTGAATCATTTTTTTATTTTTTGCTATCTATATCATTTTAAACAAATTTTTTAAAAATATAAAATAAAGCTATGATATCAGTTAAAGTTTTTTATTTCTCAACACCGTAAAAACCACCAATCTTTAGTTGGTGGGATATAAGGTGCATTTTTTCTATCCTTGAGTTTCAATATATTTTCAAACTGGTTGGCATGAATCCTGTTGTCGTGCATGGTGGTGGACCACAAATTGATGAAGCGCTAAAAAAGATTGGCAAGACTGGC
>CAIPFW010000166.1 GCA_903864455.1 uncultured Anaplasmataceae bacterium
ATCACAGATTTTCCTACAATTCCTTGCGAACCCCCTCAAAGGGGTTTGAATTGTTTAACGAAAAATCACAGATTTTCCTACAATTCCTTGCGAACCCCCTCAAAGGGGTTTGAATTGTTTAACGAAAAATCACAGATTTTCCTACAATTCCTTGCGAACCCCCTCAAAGGGGTTCTCATGCATTACATGCAAATTTACTAATTTTTTTATCAAAGTTTTGGAGATATCGCTTCTTAACTCAATAAACAAATCAAAAGCCTCTTTCGCATATTCTGTAAAAGGGTCCTTTTGTGCGAAAGCTCGAAGGTTGATTACTTGACGTAAATATTCCATTTTCAATAGATGTTCCTTCCAAAAACCATCAATGACTGCCAGCCAAATTCTTTTCTCAATCGAATAATCTTCATCGTCGTTCAAATCTTTAAATTTGTTATGGAGAATAGATTTCGCTTTTGCGTTCATCAAATTCAACAATTGCTCGCCACGAATCATATCTTTTGCCAAATATTCTTCGGCTGTTTCAATTTTCTCAACGTTATACAAATCATAAAAACGAATTTTTATCTGCTCGAAAATGACTTTATCGATAAAAGATGTAAGATAATTTTTATTTCTCAAAACACTTTCGAGAATTTGATGGTTCGCTTTTATATAATTATTTTCGATTAAGGCAAAAATTTTATCATAACTATCTGCATTTAAAATTAAATTTCTTTGATGAAATATAGCTTTTCGATGATTATTCAAAACGTCATCATATCTCAAAACCGACTTTCGTATTTCGAAATTTCTTTCCTCGACTTTTTTTTGTGCTTTTTGAATTGCTCGACTAATCCAAGGATGAGTGATTGCTTCTCCGTGCTTCAAACCTAATGCTTTCAACATATTTTTTGCTTTATCGGTTCCAAAAATTCTCATCAAGTCGTCTTCTAATGACAAGAAAAATTTCGAGCGACCTGAGTCTCCTTGACGACCTGAGCGACCACGCAACTGATTATCAATTCTACGACTCTCGTGCCTTTCGGTTGCAATGACATACAAACCACCAGCTTTCATAACAATTTCTTTATTTTCAGTAACAATTTTTGTAGCTTCTTCTAGAGAGATTTTATTATTTTTAGCGATGATTTCTTCATTGCCACCTAATTTTATATCCGTTCCACGACCAGCCATATTTGTTGCAATTGTGATTGCTGACGGAGCACCAGCTTGAGCGATAATCTCAGCTTCTTGTTGGTGATATCTCGCATTTAACACTTGGTGTGGAATTCCTTCGTTTTTGAGTAATTCTGACACGACTTCTGATCTCTCTATACTTACCGTTCCTACTAAAATCGGCTGTTTCGCCTCATGACGTTCTTTGATTAACTGAATCATCGCTTCATATTTTTCTTGCAGGGAAGCGTAAATTTCATCATCTTCATCGATTCTGCAAATTGGCATATTCGTTGGAATTTGGCAGATATTTAAATCGTAAATCTGAAAAAATTCTTCTTTTTCTGTGTATGCAGTTCCCGTCATACCAGAAATTTTTTTATACAAACGAAAATAATTTTGAAAAGTAGTCGATGCGATAGTGTGATTTTCGCCATGAATTTCAACGCTTTCTTTTGCTTCAAGGGCTTGATGAAGACCATCGGAATATCTTCTACCATCCATTACACGCCCAGTAAATTCATCCACAATCATCACTTGCCCTTTTCGAACGATATAATTATGATTGATTTTAAAAACATGAATTGCTTTTAAAGATTGACTAATATGGTGAAGAAGTGGTATATGCTTTGAATCAAAAACATTCTCCCCACTCTCAATAATACCCTCTTCGATAAGCATTTCATTCACCTCATCATACCCCTTGTCATTCAAATATGCGGAATGGTTTTTTTCATCAACCTCGTATCCAGTTACTTTTTGAGCGATTTTATTTGAAATAGCATATAAATCACCCTGATCATCTGCGGGGCCCGAGATGATGAGTGGAGTTCTTGCTTCGTCAATTAAAACAGAGTCACATTCGTCAATCACGGCATAACCCAATTCACGCTGACATAAATCCTTAACCGAAAGCTCCATGTTATCTCGCAAATAATCAAAGCCAAACTCATTATTCGTTCCATATGTGATGTCGCAATTATACGCTTCTCGCTTTTCTTTTGATTTTTGACCCCCAGTAACGCATCCTACCGTCATTCCTAAGAAATTATACAATTTTGACATAAATTCAGAGTCTCGACGAGCTAGATAATCATTTACGGTTACGATATGAACTGGCTCGCCTGTCAAAGCATTTAAAAAAGCTGGCAAAGTTGAGGTTAATGTTTTACCTTCGCCAGTTTTCATCTCAGCTATCCATCCATGATGCAAAACCAAGCCACCTATTAATTGCACATCGAAGTGCCTCATTTTTAAAACTCTTTTTGATGCCTCACGAACAAGCGCAAACCCTTCAACGACTATGTCTTTATCATATACAGTTTTTCCGTTTCGTAATTTATCTTTAAGAATTTGAGTATAATTCGACAATTCAGAATCTTCCATTTTTTCAAAAAACGATTCTTTTTGATTGATTTGCTCTACTATATTTTTTGATTTTTTGAGAAAAGCTTCAGATTTTGAAAAAGAGTGAATAACTTTGTTTATGACTTTGTATATCATCAATTATAATTTGTAATTATCTTTAATCGTTATTATATATAAAAAAGTTGAAATTGTATACATCGCAAGCAATTCCTTGAATCATTCGTTTTCATAAAGCGTATCAAATTTTTCTAAAAAAATTTGTTCAAAATTGTCCACAATACCTTCATCAATTTCAAATGTTTTTTCTTCAGAGAAAACTTTTATTTCAATTTCAAACTCTGGATATTTTTTTTTATAAAAGAAAATAACGGGAATCATTCGAGGATTTGAAAAATTTTCAAACTCTCTTTTTGAAATATTTTTATAATAAACATCAATTAAAATGATTTTGCTTTTTTCAAAAATAACATAAAAACAAAAGCCATCGATTTTGATATTTTGCATTTCGATTTCGATATTTTTGCAAAAAATAATTTCTGAAAATTCTCTTAAAATCTCAGAATGAAAATCAAAAAAATTTTCAAAAAATGGAGTAATTTTTGTCAAAATAAATTGAAAATAATTTTTATGAAATTTTGTAACAATTGTATTTTTTATTATTTCTTTCAATACAATCTTTGTTTGATTTTCTTTTTTTTCGCATAAAAAATTTTGAATAATTTCGTCAACTAAAAAATGAAAATGATTTGATAGAATAAATTTATCATCAAGATTTTTTTTTATTTTTATATTTAAAATCTCTTCTTTTAAAAATTTTTCTTCATTATTAAAAAATTTTTTTAACCCATGAATTGAAATTTTTTTTATTTCAATTTTATTTTCACGAATCGAATCTTTATATATTTTTAATAAAAAATCCTCATTGTTAAAATTTTTTAAATCATTTTTTTTTATATTTGTATTATCAATATTTGTTTCCTCGTCGTATGAATCAAGAGAATTATTTTGAGCAGAATCATTTGAGCAATCAAGAGAGTAATCATAAAAATGAAAATTATGATTTAAGTTTTTATTCACAAGAAGATAACAATTATTATTTGTTAGTTGGTTTTTTACTTCTTCTTGACTAATTTTTTTTTTAAAAATTTCTTCAAGAATTTTTAAATCATTTTCGTTTTCAATAATAAAAATATTTTTTTTAGCAAAATCTATCGAATGATTTTCAATCTCTTCAAGAAGAACAAATATAATTTTTTTTTGATTTTCAGTGTCAATTTTTGGTGAAAAATAGAAATTATTTATA
>CAIPFW010000167.1 GCA_903864455.1 uncultured Anaplasmataceae bacterium
GGTAAAGGCTCTAAATCTATGGCGCGTAAATTAACCAACAATCATTCCCAATCACATTCCAATTTCAGGGAATCTACATGTAACTTTGAATTATACGCAATTGTCACGAAAATGCTCGGTTGTGGTATGTGTTATGTGAAAACAAACGATCATGAACAAATTATTTGTCATATTCGAAGTAAATTCTCTGGTCGATCCAAACGAGGCAATGTCATTTCGGTTGGTTCTTATATTTTAGTCGGAATCAGAGAATGGGAGTCGACCATCAAAAACTGCGATTTATTAGAAATATACGATCCCCTCTATATTCCCAATTTATCTCTTTTCCCGAGACCCAATGCAATATCAGGTGATATATCCGGTAGTTCCATAGAATTCAAGGATAATTTTGACGAAGAGGATATTGGATTTGACATCTTAGACATATAAACTCTGGTTTGTGGTTATGTATTTCATAAGCAAGCCTTCAATTTGACTCAAAGTATGCAACATACTTACATGGTTATCTGCTATATTCTTTAATTCTTTGGTAATCACCACAATTTTCAATAAACATTTAGTAAAATCACCCACCGAAATCGATTTTTCCACGATTCGATTTTGTAAAAAAAATTTACATTTTTCTTCTGTGTCGCAATCGCACCATTCCATGGTCTCGTCAATAACATCAAATATTAAGGCATTATCATATTGAATTCCAGTATGAATATGCGCCTCGATTTCTTCGTTTTCGTAATAGTCATAGGATTTTTTTAATTCCATAATCCGTTCTTTTAAAAATAGGTCTTTGGTATTCGGAAAAAGCATCCTCATATCATTTGGTATTTTCACATCCGTAAAACAGGACAAAAGACCAACGATTTGTTTTGCCGAAAAATGGGAAAATGAATCCCATTGCATAAAAATCAGTTTTGCGAGAACCAGCGGATGTATTTCCGCAATATTCGCCGACATTTTTCCTAAATCTGTCAATTGATAAGATTCCAATTTTTCAATAAATCCACATTTCAATAAAATGTTACAAACCCCATTGATTTCTTTTTCAATAAATCCTCTTGTATACTCCAGTTGCGATTTATGTTTTATCTGTTCTTTATGCAAATCCGACAATTCACGTAAAGAGAGAACAAAAGATTTCAGGTTTTTATATTCGTCTTCATATTTTGCCATTTCCCGTTCCATTTCTTTTCTTTTTTTATTCGGTGCAAATTTAATTTTTTCTTCAAGATCCAGATAGGCCATTCCCACTTCGCGCGGCACAGATTGTAATGTGATAAATTCGTCCTTTTTTTCAATGCGTTGGCTTGTAACAAACATTTCGTGTTCTGTTCCTGTAATTGATTCGGCGATTTCGCGATTTATCATACTTTTACGAACAAAATCCACAAACATCTCTATATCGGCCTTTCCCGTGTTTTTTATCAAATTCAACACGGTCGAATAATAAACATGAAACTTCGAAACCAATTTTTGCGGATTTCCGGACAAAAGCATTTTATAATCTTGGACGGCTGGCTGGGAAAACAAATTGTTAAGATGAACTACATTACCAATTGTGTCGATGCCGCGACGCCCAGCTCGACCTGCCATTTGTGTGTATTCATGGGAGTATAATAACCGTTCACTCTTACCATCAAATTTTGTGATACC
>CAIPFW010000168.1 GCA_903864455.1 uncultured Anaplasmataceae bacterium
AATATCAAAACGACCTTTTTAAATAAACTCTTTTTATTTAGTAAAATAGATTACAGAAAGAACTGAAAAGAACTTGGCTGCTTTACTGGATATCACGGTTCTTTAGTTCGCTCAGAATTCAAAAAAGTAAAATTAGACGGAGTTGATATTTCTCAGAAAATGTCTGAAAGGTGCGCAAAATTAAAAGTCAGCTTAGGAGATGAAGAGGAGATAAAAATATACAATAACGTTTGGCAAAAAGAAATGCATCTTTTTTTAAATGAAAATATTCTTTCTATTGCAAAAGCGAGTCGTGATAAAAAAACAGAACTTGAGAAGCAAATTGAAAATGATTTAGAGCATGAGCATTTGAAAAACAAAGATCATTTCAATGGAAAGCTATATGATATCATTCTCTCACTTGGTTCTTTTGCTGATTTTGGAGAGCTGTCAGTTGTTCTTAAATTAGCTGAAATGAATTTAAATGAAGATGGAATGATAATTTTTGTTTTACCAAAATCGTTGAACGATGGAATTCAATTCTCAATATACAAAGATTATTTTTTATACAGCAAAGAGTATATTGAAAATATTTTAAAAGAAACTAAAATGAATATCATAGATTTCATCGAGTATGAAGGTGAAAATGAAAATGAATTCAATATGATGTTTATTTTAAAAAAGGTTCCTGAGTGATTTTATTAAACGGAAAAAATATCGCAGATCATAAATTTAAAGAATTACCGAAGTTCAATTTAAAAAATATCGATGATAATTTCATCTCAAGCGATGAATTATGCGAAAATCGTGATGGATTATTGGTAATGTTTATTTGCAATCATTGCCCTTATGTCAAAGCAATTGTGAAAAATATAGCTGAAGATACAAATGATTTATTAAAAAATCTTAATATCTCATCAGTTGCAATTAACTCAAATGACCCTCACTACAATCAAGAAGATTCATTTGAAAATATGAAAAAATTCGCATTCGATAATCAATTTTCTTTTTCTTATCTGTTCGATGAAACACAAGAGATAGCAAAAAATTTTGATGCTGTATGCACACCGGATTTTTTTCTTTTTATAAAAAATAAAGCAAATGGAAAATTTATTTTATCTCATAAGGGTCGGTTGAATAATTTCGTTTACACGAAATCTGGCAAACAATCATCAGATGGAGAAATAATACAAAGAGAATTGTATACAATCGCTGAATATTTAATTGGAAAATCTAAAAATTCTCTTGGTTGCTCGATTAAATGGAAGGAGTGAGATGAGATGAATCGCTTGATGAAGTTAAATGCATTTTATTTATGCGTAAATCGCTTATTAAAATCATTTTATGGTTAGTCAATTATATCTCAACACCGTAAAACCCACAAATCTTTAGTTTGTGTGATATAAGATGCATTTTTTCTATCCTTGAGTTTCAATATATTTTCTAATAGTCTCTGGATTTGCATCTCCAATGGAACATACAAAATATGAGAAATCCTAAATGGATTTCGCAAGAGACCAAAATTTTTTTAACCATCTTAACTTTTTGTGACATTTCAAAAGATAATAAGTTGAAAACTTTTTAATCCTAGCGACAATGCTTGAAATCGAAACTTTAGGTGATATATCCATCAAAATATGAATATGATCTTTGTCTGTTTCCATGATATCGATCTTAAAATCAGATTGCCTTTCAACATAAAATCCATTGCATTTCCCCTTAAATTTCTTGATAAATAATTATTTATCAAGAAATTTCTTCTTCTAAATGACTCTTACATTCAATAAACTTTCTAAAACTCCTAAAATCTTCATCAACTTAACGGGACTTAGTATCAATCAATTCAATCAACTACTTGATTCAGCTAAAGATTAGATAGTTTTATACAATCAATCTAATTTCAAAACTAAAGCAGATTTACTTTCATCCTAAACCCATTGCATTATCGCTAGGATTAAAAAGTTTTCAACTTATTATCTTTTGAAATGTCACAAAAAGTTAAGATGGTTAAAAAAA
>CAIPFW010000169.1 GCA_903864455.1 uncultured Anaplasmataceae bacterium
AAAGTAATTCTTGAGAAACAAATATGATGGTTTAATGGGATTTTTTATTTAAGGGGAAATGCAATGGGTTTAAGATAAAATCTTGCTTTATTCGTCATTTTAAATTATCTTTAATAAAATATGGAAAAAATTTCATGAGCGAAAAAGTTTATATAAAATCAACCGGATCTTATTTGCCAGAAAAAAAAATCACAAATTACGAATTACCAAAAGAGCTTGAAACGAGCGATGAATGGATAGTTCAGCGAACTGGGATAAAGCAAAGATTCATTGCGAATGAAAACGAAGATGTTGTGACGATGGCAGTTAAAGCGAGCGAGTTGACTTTAAAAGATGTAAATCGTGATGAGATTGATATGATTATCGTTGCAACAACAACGCCAAATAAAATCTTTCCATCATGTGCTGTGCAAATTCAATCACTTCTTGGGTGCAAGAATGCCTTCGCTTATGATATTCAAGCTGTTTGTAGTGGCTTCTTATATGGATATTACACAGCATCTCAAATCATGAAATCTGATAAAAATATAAAAAATACTTTATTGATTGGAGCTGAGAAACTTTCATCAATTCTGGACTGGAAAGATAGATCTACTTGCGTTCTTTTTGGAGATGGTGCAGGAGCGATATTGCTTTCAAAAAGGCACGGCGAGGGTTTTGTTGATGGAATGATGAGAAGTGATGGGGGCTTGACTGATATTTTATACGCTAATAAAAATGATTTTTTGAAAATGGATGGAAGAAAAGTTTTTATCAATGCGACTATCAAACTAGAAAAAGTCATTTTAGATTTGTGCGAGAGAAATAATACAAATATTCAAGATGTTCAATATTTTTTGATACATCAAGCAAATATAAGAATTCTTGATTATTTGGCTGAGAGGTTGAAAGTTGAGAAAAGTAAATTCCTTGTCTCAATCGATATTCATGCCAACACCTCTGCAGCTTCAATACCATTGCTGATGAATCATCATCACGATACTTTTCAAAGAGGGGATTTGATTTTAATGGCAGGAGTTGGTGCAGGTATGACATGGGGTGCATGTCTTTTGAATTGGTGATAAAAATAAAATGAATAAAGGGGTTATATGAATACAATTTTTTGGTTTAAACAGGATTTACGTTTATCAGACAACGAGGGTATCCTTGAAGCTTCAAAAATTGGAAAAATACTTCCAATTTATATCTTTTCAGATGCTCCAAGCGATGAATTCAAAATCGGAAAAGCGAGTAAACTATACCTACATCACTCGCTTGAAAGCCTCGATCAATCCATTGATGATAAGCTGAATTTTTATAAAGGGGATTCAAAAAAAATACTCGTCAATCTCATTAAAAAATACGATATCAAAAATGTTTTTTGTAGTCGATGTTATGAGCCATGGGAAGCTTCACATGATGCTGAAATTGAGAAAGCATTAGCTGAATTAAACGTGAACTTTCGTATTTTTAATGGGTCTTACTTGTGGGAGCCAGAGAGTATTAAAAATGAAATTGGCTCTTATTACAAGGTTTTCAGCGCATATAAAAGAAAAGCCTACCTTTCTGAGGTGCGTAAGCCTTTTAGAAAGCCTACAAATCTTCACTTTATAAAAGACAGCGATAATACAATGAGGCTTCATGATTTAAATTTGATATCGCATAACTCTTGGGAACAAAAAATAGAAAGTTACTGGGGTTTTGGTGAAGATGCTGCACTGAAAAAATTGAATCATTTTATCAAAAATGGTTTATTAGGGTATAAAATAGAAAGAGATTATCCAGCAAAAGAGAATACATCAAAATTATCCCCAAATCTTCATTTTGGTGAAATTTCTCCATATCAAATTTGGGATGCAGTGGGTAATATTGATTCAATGCATTTCCCAAAAGAAGATTTGGATCATTTTTTGAGTGAGGTGATTTGGCGTGAATTTTCTTGCTATCTGATGACGCATTTTACAGGGTTTCCATATGACAATTTTCAAGCAAAGTTTGATAAATTTCCTTGGCGATTTGATAAAAATCTTTTGAATGCATGGAAAAAAGGTCAAACAGGCTATCCAATTGTCGATGCAGGTATGCGAGAGCTTTGGGAAACTGGCTATATGCATAATCGAGTTCGTATGGTTGTTGCATCTTTTTTAATAAAAAATTTG
Organism: uncultured Anaplasmataceae bacterium; assembly: GCA_903864455.1. Classification (GTDB taxonomy): domain Bacteria; phylum Pseudomonadota; class Alphaproteobacteria; order Rickettsiales; family CAIPFW01; genus CAIPFW01. The sequence goes on from CAIPFW010000169.1 coordinate 2,139, forward strand.
ATGATACATTGGCATTATGGAAGAGACTGGTTTTGGGATTGTTTGGTAGATGCCGACCTTGCCAATAATAGTGCGAGTTGGCAGTGGGTTGCAGGATGCGGAGCTGATGCCGCACCATATTTCAGAATTTTCAACCCTATTACCCAAGGTGAAAAATTTGATTCCAACGGTGAATATACTCGAAAATTTGTCCCAGAGCTTCAATTATTGCCAGATAAATATTTATTCAAACCATGGACGGCACCACTTGATGTACTCAAGGCATCGGGTATCATTCTAGGTAAAAGCTATCCTTATCCTATAGTTGATCTCGAAAAATCAAGGAACGAAGCGCTTGAAGCTTATAAAACTTTATAGGTGTAGAAAGAAAATACAATAACTCATGTCTTCCAAATAAGATTGAGCTTTGAATTCAAAGTTTATATAATAAAATTAATAAAGAGAAAAATATGATTAAAGTTGTAACGTGGAATGTGAATTCGATTGCAATGCGAGTTCACCAATGTGCTGAATTAATTGAGTCAGAACAGCCTGATGTGATTTTTTTGCAAGAAATTAAATGCCAAAATGAACAATTTCAACATGAGATTTTAGAAGGCCTAGGTTATAAAATCTTTGTTCATGGACAGAAAGCTTACAATGGCGTGGCGATTTTAGTTAAAAATCATTTTGATAATCCAAAGCTAGTAAGCAAAAGTTTGGCAACTCAATTTGAAGATGAATCTCGGTATATTGAAATAACGATAAAAATAAAAAATAAAGATATTTCGTTTGCTTCTGTTTATGTGCCAAACGGACAGGCTGTGATTTCAGAGAAATTCCCATATAAATTAGCATTTTTAAAAAAACTAAGAGAATTTATTGCAAATAAAACGATAATTATTGGTGGGGATTTTAATGTTGCTCCGTATGATGAGGATATTAAAAATCCTGATGAACACAGGAACACACTTGGATTTCATCCGTTGGAGCAAAGAGAAATTCGTCAATTTTATGATATTGGTTTTTATGATCCATTGCGTTTATTGAATAAAGATGAATGTTTTTCTTGGTGGGATTATAGGCGAGGAGGGTGGGAAAAAAATAATGGTATGAGAATAGATTATTTTTTAATTTCATCAAATTTGACGAAATATTTGAAAAGCGCATATCATTTGAAAGATTTTCGAGCAAAAGAAAAGCCTTCAGACCACATTCCTGTAATTTGCGAGTTAGGGATTTGAGTTTATATTTTATGCAAGATAAGTGCCGCTGGTTAGATTTAACACAGCTTGTGTTGTAGACACCATTAACAAACTTCTATTTTTATCAAGTTTAATATTATAAACCTCATAAAACTACTATCTAATTTATCCACTCTCATCATCGGCCTTCTATTTTCTTTTATTTTGCAAAATAAATTTTTTATCTTATGTCTAAGCTTATATAAAACCCATTGCATTTCTTTCAAAACCTCGAAATTCAATATTTTCGTCTATTTTCGGACGACAAAAACTTCAAACTTTATTCGCTTTCCTTCTGTAAAGCGATTTAAACGCGATTTATTTTCGCATGGTTGCTGAATTTTAAGCTCAAAACAAACGCAATAGGTTTATTTAATTTTTTTTAGCCATATCTATCAATATTTGCCAATTTTCTTTATAAAATTCTAAGTGAGACAGAGTTTTGCTATTTCTCCATTGAGCAATTATCTGCAATTGGAATAATATAACATTCAGAAGTGTTTGTATTTATTCCTATGATTAAATCACAATCTTTGTTTGTATATTTATAAGCTCTACTTGGAGTATTTCTATTTATTTGCTGACCACTTCTGTATCCTCCTGTAAAATTAATGCTACTTCCACCAGTGCCTTTAATTTGTATTCTTAATAATTTTTGAAAACCACCTAAATCAACTATTGCATCATATTTTGCATTCGTTACATCAACTCTCGAGCATGGAAATCCAGCTTTTATAATTCTACCAATGGCTATCATTTCATCTGCGTTGCCATTCATCGTACGAAATACGCCACCCTCTATATTTGTAAGATTAATAATCCATTTTTTATCTTCTTCTTTTATACTCATTACAACATTAATAAATTTCTAGCTATTCTTTCTATCACCGGGACAGAAACACTATTTCCAGCTTGCTTGTAAAGTGAAGATTTTGATAGATTTTCTGGCAGAATAAATTCTTTTGAAAAGCCCTGCATAGCAAAACATTCTCTTGTAGATAATTTTCTGATTTTATTATTATCTAAGATTAATGGGACGTTATGACCTCCAGTGCCCATGTTAGCAGTCAAAGTGGGGCACAGCTCAACCTTATTTTCTCGTACGTATACTCTGCGATATTGATAAATACTATTGAAATTTTTCATATTTTCATTAAGCATAGCAAAGCATTTTAATTTATCACTATAATACAAGGAAGTATCTTGATGATTATTGTCTATTAATTCCCTCCAATGCAATTTTTTACTCATTTTTTCAGGAAAAATAAAGCGCTCATATTCAGATTTATTTTTAAAAGCGAGAATATATATTCTTTCTCTATTTTGCGGGATTTCAGAATATTCTGCAGTATTCATTACTTTATATTTAATATAATATCCTAATTCTTCAAATTCTTTCAATATTCTTTCAAATGTCTTACCTTCTTCATGACTTAGAATATTTTTAACATTCTCTAGAAATACAATTTTTGGGAAATTTAATTCTTTTATAGCTCTTAAAATTTCAAAGAAAACCGCCCCTCTTTTATCGTCAAATCCTTTTCTATGACCAGCTATAGAAAATGCTTGACATGGAAACCCTCCAACTAAGATATCGATTTTATCTAGTTGAGAAAAATTTACGTTTTTGATATCATCATGTATCATTAAAGAATCAAAATTGTATTTATATGTTACGATTGCTTTGCTATCCATTTCATTCGCCCAAAGTATATTCGCCCCTGCATTTCTAAATGCTAGTTCTATACCTCCAACTCCAGCAAATAAACTACCTATTTTCATATTTTATCAAATATATTTTTATAAAAGAAAAGCTATATTTATTTAATTTTCTATATTTTCAAGGTTTTTTCTTTTTGTTCGATCCATAATATTATTCTGAATTCGATACCAAAGCTCAGGCTCCCAACGATCACCATTATCAAGTAATTTCTCCTTATTATACAGTAATTCTTCGTGATTTTCCTTGCTATACTCAATATTTGACCCCTCAACAATCGCATCGACAGGGCAAGCTTCTTGACATAAACCACAATAAATGCATTTTGTCATGTCTATATCGTATCGTATCGTTTTTCGATTACTATCAGGACGAAACATCTCAGCCTGAGTCAAATTTTTCATCCCACCTTCAATGGTAATCGCTTGAGCAGGACAAATCGCCTCACATAATTTACACGAAATGCAACGCTCCTCACCATCTTCATATCTTCTGAGTGCGTGCTCACCACGAAAACGACTTGACATTTTGACCTTTTGATTTGGCCATTTCATCGTTTTTTTTCTTTTAAACATCGGCTTTAATGTCGTCCATAAGCCTAAAATAATATCAGTCAAGAAAAAATATTTTACGACTTTAAAAAAAGAATTTGTTTTTTTTAACGACATTTTATGTTTATTATATTTGATATGAATTATACTTCATTTCTCTTTTTAAAACAATGGAATTTGATTGAGAGTTTATTACTTTCTTTTTTTGTTAAAATTCCCGCCACCAACAGATCCAAGTAATTTACTTATATCACCCACCCCTGTCATACTTTCCACAGTTTTCATGATATCACCCATATCAACTCCTGTATCAACAGTATCTCCACCATCAATATCGCTTGAAGCTTTTCGAAATGCAGTAATGATTAAATCAGATAAAATATCCCAGAAACCATCTGCGTCATCGTGAATATATTGCTTCATTCCATCGCTAAATCGAATACTTTCTAAATCTTTGTTGCCGTTGATCGTAACTTCAACCTCTATACCATCGTCACCTGATTTGCCATGATATTTAGCTTTTGCAAGGTCATCTTTGGTTTGACTTGTCATTCGCTCAAGTTCGTTTTTCATGTTGCCGAACTGATTTAATAATTTACTTATATCCATCGTTAATGATTTTGAAAGACTTATTTTGTTATTTTAACATTTTCTTCTCCGATGTCAAACTTTTCTTTGAGATTTTTAAAAAAATTCGTTTCCAAAAATTGAGTTTTGATATCTGAGATTGAGTTTTTTTTCTCATTATCTTCGAGTTGAGCGATAGCTTCGTTTTTTTCCTCAACATCGATAACTTCATTCAAACTCACTCTATCTTGATTATCGTTATCAAGGTAAATAATTCGCCATTTTTGCTTACTATATTGACGTAAAATTTTTACAAACATTTGAAGGTATTTGTTTGGAATCGTATGATTGTCGTATATTTCAAATTTTTGATAATGAAAGATTTGACCATTATTTTGAGCGACATTCAGCAACTCAACCTCTTTTAATTTATTCAAAATATATAATAAATGAGAATGATTCTCCAATAATCTTTTTTCTTCATTCGAACTATCTTCGCTTTTTTGTATTTTCTGATGATGCTGAATCTCATCATTGTGAACTATATTTTGTTTAGCATTTACCGCTTTTTCATCAGAAATATTTCGTCTTGAATCTTTAGCGCTTTCTTGAGGTTGCACGATATTTTGCTTTGTGTCTTGGATGTTATTATGAGTATCAAGAGTTTTTTTTTGCTCTATTTTTTGAATCGGTGCATCTTCGATATATTTTTTTTCACTCTCATTCACTGTAGCTCGCAAAATTGTCAAATTCAATAAATAAAGCTGATTATCATATATATTATCTTTTAAAATATTCTGACTTTCAGCGAAAATACTCCAAATTCTATTCAGTTTTTCAAAATTATTTCGACTCACAATATTTTGTATTTTTTGAATATCGATATTTGAAATATATAAACTTTGCTTTTCGTTCAACATTCCTGTTTTTTGATAAACCATCAATTCTGTCAATAAATCTAATATTTTATTAAAAAATAAATCTATAGAAATATTTTTTTGATACAAATCATCAATTCTTTTTAAAGACTTTTCAACATTCGAATCACACATCTCATCTATCAATTCGATAAGCTCATCCTCGTCATCTTGATATCCAATAATTGATGCAAGCGTATTTGCTGTAATATTTTTATTCGTCAATATAGATGCCTGATCTAAAATTGAAATCGCATCACGAGCCGATCCCTTCGCCACAGCAGAAATAATATTTAAAGATTTTTCGTCTATTTTTATATTTTCTTTTTCTGAAATTGAGAATAATTGTTGCTTCAAAATCTCATTATTTATCTTTCTCAGATTCAGTCGCTGGCATCGAGATGTGATAGTTGCAGGGATTTTATGGTATTCCGTGGTGCTTAAACAAAACTTCACATAATATGGAGGCTCCTCAAGAATCTTTAACAATGCATTAAAAGCGCTATTTGATAGCATATGCACTTCATCCAAAATATATATTTTATACTCTGACTTTACAGGCAGATATTTCGCTTCTTCAATGAGCTCTCTTATCGAATCAACAGAATTTTTACTTGCAGCATCAATCTCCATGACGTCTGGATGGCGCGAACTTGTAATTTCAAGACACGAATCGCATATATTGCAAGGCTCATAACCATCTTTTGCATTTTGACAATTGATAGATTTTGCAAAAATCCTTGCGATAGTTGTTTTCCCTGTTCCTTTTTCACCATATAGCAAAATACCATTTGCAATATTTCTCTCAAGAATCGAATTTATTAGAATCGTCTTTATTTCCTCGTGATAAATAATATCGAAGAAATTCTGAGGTCTATATTTTTTGCTCAGAGGCTCTTTAAATTGTATTTGTATCAAATGATTATTTTGTTTTCTAAATATTATTTAATGATACAGGAATTTAAAAAATTTTGAAATTTTAAATTATGTGTTTTTTCGGGTTATAAGTTGCATTAAATTTTCTATGCTCAAAAAATTCACAAAATCATCGCATGATGCATTTAAGTAAAAAATTTACTATAATTTTGAATAATTTGAAGAAAAAAATGATCGATATAGCTGAAATTCATAGCATCAGACCAAGTAAATTAAACGATTTTGCGGGGCAGGAAGATATAAAAACCAATTTAAAAATATATTTGGAAGGAGCGAAATCTCGTGGCGACCCTCTCGATCACACGCTTTTTAACGGCCCTCCGGGCCTTGGCAAGACAACTTTAGCAAAAATCGTTGCATACGAAATGGAAACCGAAATGAAAATGATTATTGCACCCGCAATCACGAAAGTTGCTGATTTAGCTGCGATTTTGACGAGTTTATCGAAAAATGAGGTGCTTTTTATCGATGAAATTCATCGACTTAATAAGTCAATAGAAGAATTACTATACTCAGCTCTTGAGGATTATAAAATTGATATTCTGATAGGTGAGGGGCCATCAGCAAAAATTTTGAATATCAATCTACCAAAATTTACATTAATCGGCGCAACGACTCGTATTGGACTCATCAGTAAACCATTGCGAGATAGATTCGGTATTATTTTTAATATGGGTTTTTATACAATTGATGAGCTGAAGCCAATCATCATGAGAACTGCAAAAATATTTGATTTTTCATGCGATGAAGACGCTTCTGAGGAAGTTGCAATGCGTTCTAGAGGGACTCCACGAATCGCCGTAAAACTTTTAAAAAGAGTTCGAGATTTTTTATCAATAAAAAAATTAAACTTTCTCACAAAGGATGAAGTTTTAAAAATTTTTGTCGCAATTTCAATCGATAAGTTTGGTCTTGAGGAAGAAGATCGCAGATATTTAAAATTCATTGCTGTAAATTATGGATCTTTGCCCGTTGGAATTGAGACGATTTCTGCTGCATTGTCGATGGAACGAGATACAATTGAAGATTATATTGAACCTTATTTAATATCTATTGGCATCGTTCAGCGAACTTCACGAGGGCGAGTTTTAACTGAAAATGGTTTGAATTATGCAATGAATTTGATTTAAAGTAACTCTTATATGTTAAAAATAACAAACTTTAAAACGATATTTTTAATGATATTTTTTTATCAAAATGTGAACTCTTTAGAGAAAAATAATGATATTTTGATTCGATGCATCGGGCAAAATTTTCAATGTAAAGCGTATTTTTATAATAAAATTTTTGATGTGAATATCGGAACAAACGGATTGACTTCCTCAGAAAATAAAAAAGAAGGTGATTTACAAACGCCTATAGGTTATTTTGCATTGGAAAATATAGTTTTTTATAAAAAAGAAAGAATAAAATCAAAATTCAAAGCGATAAAAATAAAGAAATATTATAAATGGTGTGACGATTCCCAAAGTGGGATATATAATCACTTCTTTATTTTAAATAAAAAAACGAAAAAATTATGTAATTCCTATGAGGATTTATTGAGAGATGATAATATTTATGATTATATTATACCTATCAAATATAACGCAAATCCCGTGATTGCTGGGAGAGGGAGTGCAATTTTCATTCATATTAAAAAAGATTCTCCGACGGCGGGTTGCGTTGCTTTTCAAAAAAATGATTTAGAGTTCATAATACGGAATCTGGACACGAGATCTAAAATTCAAATAGAAGTGCAGAGAGATTCATAAAAAACTACGCTCAATTTAAAAAATCTCTCACTTCTAACTCTTTCTTATGAAAATTCTCTTTTTCATAAGCTTCAAATTTTATCGTCAAGCATTCCTCAGTTTTTGATTGACGAAAAAAAATCCACCCATTTTCATCAAGAATTTTTATTCCATCAAAATATTCGATTTGCTTACCTTGCTTTTCTGCTTTTTTGATTATATTCTCCAGATGAGAAATGACTTTTTGATTTTTCATATATATTTTTATATTTTCACTGCAATAAATTTCCGGAAAGCTACTCACAATTGCTGATAATTTTAAATCAATGGAGGATGCGAGATTATTTATTAAAAATAAAGCAACATAAAACCCATCATCGAAGCCAATATCATCAAAAATAAAATGACCACTCGTCTCACAAGACAAATTTGCGTCAAACTCTTTCATTGCTTTTTTAATGACTGAATGGCCGATTTTTGATTGGTGAGTTTGATAATGAAGCTTTTCTTTCAAAAATTCTTTAAATTTTGAGCTAAAACGAGAATCGTGAACAATTCGTATTTCTTGCTTTTTATCTTTTATCGCAATTGATAAAATCATTCCAAGATGCTCGACTTTAATTTCATCGCCATTTTCGTCAAGAACTACGATTCTATCGCAATCGCCATCAAAAGCAAAACCACAATAGCACTCATTCTCTTTGATGAGATTTCGAAGATTCAGAAGGTTTTCTGGCAAAGTTGGATCAGGATTATTCATTAATTTTTGATTTTGAACGAAAAAACAATTCTCCTGATTGTTAAAAAAATTTTGAGTCAATCGCTCCATCGACGAACCTAAAAAATCAAAAGCGATTTTCTTGTGACGAATTTTCTGAAAGAAACTTTCTTTCCTGATATCTAGATTTAAAAATAAAAAATCAATATAATCATCAAAAATATCACACTGATTTATCTTTATATTTTTTGCACTTGACTCAATATTATAATCAAGATATTTTTCATTCATCAAAAAGGTTTGAATGATTTTTTCAATTTCATCGCCACTTAAAGATTCGGAATTTGGTTTTGAAATTTTCATTCCGTTGAATTGTATATTATTGTGGGATGCTGTAATCATCATTCCGCAACAATTCAATTTTTGTGTCGCAAAAGACAAAATCGGCGAAGATACAAGCCCAATGTGATAAATTTCAACATCGAATTGACCGAGTGCCAATGACAAAGCCTCAAAAATTGCTTCACTTGAAGGGCGATTGTCCAACCCGATAGCAATTTTTTTATTTGGCGAAAAATTCGAGTCAATCCAAGAGCCAAATGCAAGGCCGATAATGAAAACATCTTCGATAGTCAATTCTTTTCCAAAAGTACCCCTTATATCGTATCCCTTGATGACGGAATGATTAAATTTTTTCAAAATTTTATATTCGTACATTATTTAATTATTTTATTGCAATTTGGTAAATTAATCAAATCAACTGTGCTTATATTGATGGTCGATAGTTTCAAAATATATGATTACATGTAGAATAAAAAATATTAAATCATAAATATGCATTTATACTAAAATAAATATAATAAAAAGCAAAATGACATCAGTTTTTAAAATCTTCATTCTTTCTCTTGTTGAATCGATAAGCGAATTCTTGCCGATATCATCCTCTAGCCATTTGATTTTTGTAGATAAATTTTTTTTGAAAACCGATCTGATAAACAATGATTTTTTCATGATTTTCATTCAATTTGGGGCATTGCTCGCACTTACTTTTTACTATCGAGTTGATATCAAAAATATATTTAAAGAAACGTGGCAATTAAAAAAAGAAGGCTATATAGTATTTTTTAATTTATTAAATGCATTCATAGTCTCGGGAATTATTGGATTTTTGGTGAAAAGCACATTGCATCTCGATTTTATTTATAGTGCTTATGCATTAATTTTCTTTGGAGTTGTCATGGTTCTTCTTCAAAAAAGGCAAAATTTTGGTCAAATTATGCATTTATGGGAAATACCATCCCTTTATGCTTTTTTTATCGGAGTGTCTCAAGGTCTCTCTGCTTTCCCAGGAGTTTCGAGACTTGGAATCACAATCATTACAGGAATTTTATTAAATTTAAAAAAAAACATCGCTATTAAATTTTCATTTTTATTAGCTTTACCAACAATGCTCGCCGCTTCAGCTTACGAATTGATAAAATTAATCATTAAAAATGAGCCTCTTGATTTACCATCTAATATAACGGGATTTGGATTTTCTTTGATTTTATCGTTAATATTTGTGCGACCTCTTATCTTTTTTCTTGAAAAAATCAACATCAAATATTATGGATATTACAGAATAATATTCGCGACGGTAATTTTATTTTTTTTGAAGTTTGTAAATTGAAATTGAAGAATAATTTGGTTTTTAAATAAAGCTGTATTTTTTTGCAAAATTTTCATATAAATTCAATTCTTCCTGCGTTGGTATGCCGATATTGCGAATTGGGCGAATGGGTCTTTTGATTTCATTTGAATTTTTATCTTTTTGATTAAATTCGATAGACGATTGGTCATTCAAAACCATCTTTCTATAAACGCAAGCGAGTAATTTTGAGTCAAGCAACGCCCCATGAAATGAACGATCTGCCAAGTCGACCTCAAATCTTTTGCACAGTGCGTCAAGAGATGCTGGCGAGCCAGGAAATTTAAGTCGTGCAATTTTTAATGTATCTTCGATTGTATGATTGAGTGGCGGTAAATTACATAGTCTGAGTTCATGATTTAAAAACTTCACATCGAAATTTGCATTATGTGCGACTAAAATCGCCCCCTCAATAAAATTCAAGAAATCCTGAGCTATGTTGTGAAATTTCGGTGAGTTTTTCACTTTTTCGTTTGTGATGCCATGAATTTTCACAACTTCAATCGGAATATGCCTTTCTGGGTTGATGTAATGATGAAAATGCTCACCCGTTATAATGCCGTTTATCATTTCCACGCAACCAATCTCAACGATTTTATCGCCATTTGTTGGAGATAAACCCGTAGTCTCCGTATCAAAAAATATAAGTCTTTGATTTTTTATGTTGGATTTTTGATTCATAAAAAGAATGGTTTTTGATGATTATATCATCAATATTATTAATATTAACAAACAAATTCTCCCACTACCTCACCCAACAAAGAATGACCAAAAGCCTTTGAAATCAAAATTTGGTGAGTTTGACCTATCATTCTTTCATTAAAATTTTCATTCATATTTACAAAAACTAAATGCATATATTGAGAGCGACCAACTAATTGTTTATTATCGTTGATTCGCTCAAACAAAACATTCACTGTTTTTCCTTCCATAGACTGATTAAAAATTCTTTGTTGCTCATCGACCAAAGCTTTCAGCCTTTGAAAGCGTTCACTGACTACATTTTGTGGGATTTGATCAGTTCGATTCGCTGCGGGCGTCCCAATTCTTGGAGAATATTTAAACAAATACGATTGTGCATAGGAAACATGCTTCATCAATTGATACGTTTGCTCAAAATCCTCATCTGTCTCACCCGGATATCCAATGATAATATCTGTTGAAAATTGCATGTCTGACTTGACAATTCTTAATTTATCTATAATTTTTAAATATTCCTCAGTTGTATGACCGCGATTCATATCCTTTAAAATGGCATTTGACCCAGATTGAATCGGCAAATGAACAAATGGCATCAAATTTTCTATTGTTCGATGCGCCTCATAAAGTTCATCATGCATGTCTTTTGGATGAGATGTTGTATAAAAAATTCTGTGTAGGTTTGGAATTTTAGCGATATAGTCAATAATGAGCCGACCTAAATTATAATCTTTCCCGCTTTCATCCTTTCCGTGATAGGCATTAACATTTTGCCCGAGAAGATAAATCGCTTTTGCATTGTTTTGAGTTGTTAAAGTGAGTGCTTCACGATAAATTTTTTCAACAGACCTCGAATATTCTGCCCCACGAGTATAAGGAACGCAACAAAATTTGCAAAATTTGTCACACCCCTCCTGAATCGTTAAATTTGCCACAATATTATTTTTATACTGACTCTCTGGAATTTCGTCAAACTTATCCATTCCTGGAAAATCAAGATTCACCTTATTAAATTCCTCGCCGGACAAAGCTTTCATCACTAATTCTGGTAAAAGATGAATCGACTGCGGACCAATTATAAAATCCACAACATCATTACGACGTAAAACCTCCTCACCTTCAGCTTGTGGAACACAACCTGTAACGACGATTTTAGTATGAGGTTTTTTTCTTTTTTTGATGCGACCAAGCTCAGAATATAGTTTTTCTGTAGCTTTTTCCCTGATATGACAGGTGTTGATAATGATTAAATCCGCTGATTCAAAATCGTCAGAACTCATCAAACCGATATTATCCATCATTTTTGCCATTTTCTGTGAATCATATTCATTCATCTGGCATCCATAAGTTTTAAGAAAAAACTTACCTATTATTTTTTTTTCTGAAATCATCATTTAATCTTTATTTTTTTATATTCTAACTATTTTAACTTATGAAAAAAATTTCACAAGAAAAATTGTTTATAGAATATTCGGAGCATATTTTATAAAATTTTACCAGTAAAAACAAATAAACTTCCGAGGACTTGGAATAATCAAGGTTACTTTAATATCAAAAATACATCTCTTTCAACAAGCAAATCCGGTCTTGTCAAGCTTTCTAACTTCCATTCAAGAAGCCACGTAACTTTCTCGAACGAGATGGATGTCTCAATTTTCGCAAAGCTTTTGCCTCAATCTGTCTAATCCTTTCACGAGTTACACAAAATATCTTTCCAACTTCCTCCAAAGTTCTTTCTTGAAAAAGCCTCATGCGAATAATTCGCTCTTCTCGTGGCGTGAGAGCTGATAAAATTTTATCGGTTACATGACGCAAACTATTTCGAATCACATGATCCATCGGTTGAATCGCATCTTTATCCTCAATCACATCACCGAAAAATTTACTATCATCCTCACCTATCGGACTGTCGAGACTGATTGGCTCTTTCGAAACTTTCATAATTTTATTAATTTTTTCTATAGAAAAACCGATATCCTCAGCAATTTCTTCAACACTTGGTTCTCGTCCATGAGTCTGCATTAATTTTCTTTTAGATTTGTTAACTTTTTGTAACACATCGTTAATATGAACAGGAATACGAATTGTACGAGCCTGATCTGCAACTGAACGAGTGATTGCCTGTCTTATCCACCAAGTCGCATATGTCGAGAATTTATAACCCCTTTTGTATTCGAATTTCTCTACAGCTCTCATCAAGCCTATATTTCCTTCCTGTATTAAATCGAGAAGCTGTAATTGTAGACCGCGACCTGAATATTTCTTTGCAATTGAAACAACCAAACGAAGATTCGCCTCAATCATTTCTTTTCGTGCTTTACTTTCTATTCTGTCTCCTTCGCGAACATCTTTTAATAATTTTTGAAAAATTGCAAATGTTGTCCCACCTTCATGAGAGATATTTTCAAGATTATGATAAATTTGAATAATCTCATCTTTAATATTCTCAAAATTATTCCATTTGCTTGTTTTAGCAAATTTTTCAATATCTTTCAAGAAATCGTTATCAAAATCATATTTATTATAAAATCCAAGAAATTTACTTCGTTGCAAGCCATGTTTTTCGGTCAGATGAATTAATTTTAACTCCTCAACTATAATTTTTTTATTCAAATTATAGACTAAACCTACCATCTTGCGAATTAGACCGTTATTCCATCTCATAGAATTGATATCTTCGATGAGATGGGCTATTGCTTCGTTATATTCGCTTTCGTTCAGTTTTTTCTTTCCTGTTATATTATCCAAGTGATATTGCTTCACAATTTCTATATGCGGTTTTGACGACTCCATTAACACTAAAAATTTTTCCAAGTCCGTTGAGATCACGACTTCGCTATCGCTGTCGCTATCGCTGTCGCTATCGCCTTCATCATCGTGATGGTCTATATGTTCGTCTTCGTGGTCGTCTAATGATTCTGTATTCTCAGCAATCTCAGGAAGAATCTCATCATCCCCCTCAACAATATCTGCTTTTAATTTTCCTTCAATTTCATTGATTAATGCTTCCTTTTCCTTTGCTTTTTCCTTCTCCATTTCGTCTCGAAGGTCGCTTTGCACTAAATCTTTAATTCCAATTTCATTCGCCAATAACCTTTTGTGAATCGAATTCATTTCGTCGAGAATGAGTGGGGAATGAACTATCGCATTGATAATCATTTGCATTCCGAGATGGATTTTTTTTGCGATTACGATTTCATCATCTTTCGATAATAATTTTACCGCACCCATTTCTTTTAAATATATTTTAATTGGATCATCATTACTTATATAAACATTCGATAAATTTCCTTCCTGCGAACCATCGCCATCGTCACTACCTTTTGATTCTTTTGCCTCCTCTTCATCTTTTTTGATTAAAATTTCATCATTATCCAAAACATCGATATTGTTTTCATCTAGAAAATTCATTAGATAATCAGCGTTTTCGATTAATTTATCTGGATCATCCGATAATTGAGATAAAGTTTTATCAAAATTTTCATAGCTAATAAAATCATCAGACAGCGTATCATTTAATAAATCTGTTTTTATTGACAAAAGATCGTCGTGAGAATTTTCATCTTCGAAAATACTCCCATCAATATTCATTCTTCCGTTATCTGTGATGTTTTGAGTCATAATTCAACCTTTAAAAAATTTTTTATTCTTCAATTATTTGTTTTATTTCGAATGCTTTTTCTTGCAATAAAGACAATCGTTTATTCGTCTCGTAATCGAAATCCCCTCTCAGTTCTATGCTTGATATATTATTCTGAACTATCGATAAATCAACATTTTTCAGCCATAATTTTCTATAATTATTATAATCATCATTCATTTCGCAATTTTGAATTTCTTGCTCAGCATTTTCAATGTAATCATTGAAGACTGCGAAACCATCTTTTTTGAATTGATGTTTTATAAAATTCATATTTATATTTATTTTTTGAAAATTTTGCGTAAAAATCTTTTTAAGATTCAATCTTAACATTTCTTCTATTCTTTGTCTAGCGTCCGATTTATTATAAATTTCTTTCAACAATTCATAATCAATAAAATTCTCAAAATTATCAAATTTATTAAGAAATATAATTATAAAAAAAAAGATTTTTTCATAAATCGGGTCAGAAATATTAATTTTCCTAACGCTCGCTTGAAAATTGTGAAAATGATTTGCACTTTTTTTCTCAATAAAGCTTGAAATAGCCTTCAATTTATTGTCAAAATAATTTTTATACTCCTCTTTTATAATTTCATCGGTTATCAAATTTAAGTAGTGATGGAGATTTTTCCTGATAGCCGCTATATGCTCTATTTTTGGGTTTTTATATTTCGTCCAGATAATTCTTAAAATCATTTCGCTTGAGAATTTTGAATTTTCTATCAGTTTTTTTAATTCAAAATCTTTGTTTTGAATGATGAGACTTGCTGGGTCGGAATTCCTCGGCAATGTTACAAAAGACAAAAATTTCCCAGCTTTAATAATCTGCAAACCCTTTTCAATCGTCGCTATCATTGCTTTATATCCAGCAGTATCGCCATCAAAAACACATTTTATCTCATCACAATGAGTCCATAGATATTTTAATTGAGTGTCGCTAATCGCCGTTCCGAGGGATGCAATCGTATTCTCAAAGCCAATCTGATGCATCATAATCACATCAATGTTCCCCTCAACGATGAACGCTTGATTTGAATTTTTTATATTTTTTATTGCTAAATTTTCGCCATATAAATTCTCACTTTTCTTAAAAATCAAAGAATCAGAGCAATTTATATATTTTGGACCATTGGTATTTTCATTAAAAATTCGACCAGAAAACGCAACCGTTCTTCCAAATTTATCAAAAATTGGAAATATAATTCTATTTTGCAATATATTATAAAAATCATTAGAGTAGCTCGATTTTCGAAACACTCCGCTATCAAAAAGCAATCGATAGTTATCGCCGTATTTACCTTTGATAATGTCTATTATCTCGTTATTTGTTTTTCCAGAATAGCCAAGTTGGAATTTGATGATAAAGTCTTTTTTTACCCCTCTCTGAATGAGATAATGAAGAGCATTTGAATTTTGCATCAAATCGTAATGAAAAATTTTCGATAAATCATTCATTATGTTGAATAAAATATCTTTTTTTTCCTTATATTCTGAAGATTCTCGCAATAAATTATACGTTGATTCTATTTTTATTCCTGCTGAATCTGCGACAAATTTGATTGCTTCAAGAAATGAGCAATTTTTTATTTCTTGAGTAAGGGAGAATATATCGCCAGATTTTTTACAGCCAAAGCAGTGATAAAATTGTTTTTCATCGTTAAAATGAAGTGATGGCGTTTTTTCATGATGAACATGACAACACATCGTTTTGTTAGGAAATACATGACATCCTAGATGTTCTTTAGCGAATTCCGAGAGCGTTACTTTTGATTTTATTTCTTCGAGGTCTATTTTATTATTTTCCATCGCGTGCGTATATTTTGTTATACATTATAACATTTTTTTAGTAAATATTGAAAGGTAAACTTGTTCATTTGCTTTTTATGCAAATGTAGAGAATTTTCAAAACAAGCTGCTTTTCAATTTTATTTGAAAAGAAATCGAATCATTTTTAAGATTTATAAATGGTGAAAAAAATATTTGCTATAAAAGATAGTCATTTAAAATATGTGTAAAATTCAGAATTAATAAAAAATTATTCTTGAGATTTTATAATTAAAACCATATAATAATAATTATTAATA
>CAIPFW010000170.1 GCA_903864455.1 uncultured Anaplasmataceae bacterium
AAAGTAATTCTTGAGAAACAAATATGATGGTTTAATGGGATTTTTTATTTAAGGGGAAATGCAATCAGTTTAATATAAAACTTCATTGTATTTGCTCGAGAATTCATTTATTATTCTGATAACTTTAAAAGTATTTTTTATTAAATTCATGAATATTGTTACTCGATTCGCACCAAGTCCAACAGGATACCTTCATGTTGGTGGAGTGAGAACCGCTATTTTTAATTATCTTTTTGCAAAAAGTTACGACGGAAACTTTCTACTCAGAATCGAAGACACTGACGATAAAAGGCTTGTTGAATCATCTTTGATAAGTATTATTGAGGGTTTGAAATGGCTTGGAATTCATCATGATGGAGAAATCACGATTCAATCAAATAATCTCAAACGACATCAAGAAGTTGCACAGCAATTAATAAATGAAGGAAAAGCTTATTATTGCTATTGTTCTCAAGAGGAATTAGAAGAGGAAAGAAAAAAATTCGGACCTTTTGGCTATAAATATAGCGGTAAATGTAAGCATCGCAAGGACATTCCGCAAGATAGACAACCTACGATTCGTCTGAATTCGGAATTTTACGATAAAATTGAATTTGAAGATTTGATTATAGGTCATTCATCTTTTGGTCGTGATAATTTGGATGATTTTATTCTTATTCGGTCGGATAAAATTCCAACTTACATGTTTGCAGTTGTTGTCGATGATAATGATTCTGGTGTGACTCATGTAATTCGTGGCAATGATCATCATACAAATACTGCAAAACAACTTATGGTTTATAAAGCGATGAATTGGAATGAGCCAGAATATGCCCATCTACCCCTTATAAATTCTGAGGATGGGACGAAGATGTCAAAAAGAAAGCATGCCGTCGATCTTTTGGAATATAGGAAAATGGGATTTTTACCAGATGCTTTGGTGAATTATTTAATGACATTGGGTTGGTCGCCAAGCAAAGAAATTCTTTCATTGGACGATGCGATAAAAGAATTTGGTGTTGGGAGGTTGACGAAATCTTCTGCCTGCTTTGATATGAAGAAACTTCGTCATATAAACTCGCAATATTTACAACAGCGCAATCCATTGAATTTGATTGTAGAAATTGAAGAAAATTATTCATTAAATCATGAAAATCGAAATTTACCGCAGTATTTTTTGCATGCTTTAAGTCAATCTTTGCCAGAAATAACGAAGCGATGCGATACTTTAAATGAAATTATCGACCAATCTTATTTTTATTTTGATGATTGGCAAAGTCGTATGAGCGATGAAAATAAAATTGAAGCATCGAATTTTATTGAGAATATTCTTACTCAAAATAAAAATTTGCTGAGCGATTTGTATGAAGAATTTGCAAAGCTTTCTGAAAGCTGGACGCATGAAAATATTAAAAATGCGATAGATTCGATTGCGAAGAAGTATAGCGAAAGTTTAAAGAAGTCAGATATTATGAAATTTTTACGCATGAAATTGACAGGAATTCTTGATTCTTACTCAATTGTTCTCATTATTGAGATTTTGGGTGGTGACAGTGTTTTGAAGAGGTTGAATTTTTAAAGTTTATTTTTAAAAATTTTTGATGTGAATATCGGAACAAACGGATTGACTTCCTCAGAAAATAAAAAAGAAGGTGATTTACA
>CAIPFW010000171.1 GCA_903864455.1 uncultured Anaplasmataceae bacterium
AAAGTAATTCTTGAGAAACAAATATGATGGTTTAATGGGATTTTTTATTTAAGGAGAAATATGATGGGTTTAGTTATTTTTTTTTATCGTTATATGCTAAATATTTATTGTTTTTTTTGAAATGATTCGCTAATTGAAGCTTGGAAGACAAGTGCTTACGTGATAAATCTTTGATTCTCTCAGGATTCGTAAGGTACGCCCATTCAGCCTTTAAAAGATGGATATCATTTCTATCCTGCTCGATTTGCTTTTTAACTGAGTTGATTTCCTCCTTCGCATTTTGAACTTTACCGCTCATTTGAAACAGAAAATATACAGCTATTCCAATCAAAATAACTGAAAAAAAAGATTTATTCATCGAGAATTCTCTCAATAATTCTAAGTTTTCCCGAGCGAGAACGAATATTTTCTTTTATCTCTTGATTCGACGGCGTTATGACTTTTTTCTCCATTTTAAATTGGTGATTTGCGTAAAAATTCTCATTCAGCAATTCATAATTCGAGTTATAAAAACCCTTATCCAAAGATGAAAAAAACTTTTTTACAATCATATCTTCAATCGAGTGAAATGTTACAACCAATATTTTACCACCAATTCTTAACAATTTAGACAATTTCTGCAAAGCGGTGATGAGAAAATTCATTTCATTATTAATATATATACGAATTGCTTGAAAAGTCTTAGTGCATGGGTCAATTTTCTGTTTAAAATTGAAATTCTTAGCTTTTTTCACGATATTGCTTAATTGCGAAGTAGTTGAAATTTCTTCTTTTTCCCTAGCATTGACAATAGCTCTCGCAATTTTTCTCGCATCACGCTCATCGCCATAATAATAAATTATATCTGCAAGATTTTCTTCGGATGCATAATTGACAAAATCTTTAGCTGATTGAAGATTTTCATCGCTTTGATTCATTCGCATATCCAAAGGTCCATCTTTTTGAAAAGAAAAACCCCTCCCCCCATCATCAATTTGCATCGATGATACACCAAGATCCATGACAATTCCATCGAGCTTTTCTATATTATTTTGAGCTAAAATTTCATCAATAAAATTAAAATTTGTATGAAAAAAGTGAATTTTATTCGGAAATTTTGCTGATAAATCATTGAAATATTTTTTCGTCGTGATATCTTGGTCGCAACAATAAACAATTCCACCACTTTCTAAAATTAACTGACTATACCCACCGGCGCCAAATGTGCAATCAAGATAAATTCCATCTTTCTTAATATTTAAATTTTCAATGACTTCTTTTGCCAAAACAGGTATATGATTCATACGTCGCCTCCATAATTCTTTATTTTATAAGAAATTCTAATTTTTTGACAGAGAAAAATACGCTTCTTGTCGAGAAAATAATGGAATAAGATATCAAACGGATTGAATAAACGCTGAAAAATTCGTCTGCAAAGCTTTTTTCTCGCTATTTATTATAATCTCAGCTTCAAATTTCCACATCAGTCGTGATTTTTGTACAACTTTAACATTTAAAGACAACTGATCTCCGGGACTCATAGTATTTCTAAATTTTGTATTGTCAATCGAGGTAAGATAAAAAACAAAATCCTTACTCATCTCAATATTTTTTATATCAAGGTTTTCTCCATGAATTTTATAAAGATGAGAATATGCGCATAAAATTCCTGCCGTTTGTGCACAAGCTTCAACAGCTAAAACTCCAGGCATCACGGGATGATGAGGAAAATGACCTTGAAAAAACTCTTCGTTTGCAGTCAAATTTTTCACAGCAACTATCGATTCATCAATATTGATTGAATTTACTTTATCAACAAATAAAAATGGATATCTGTGCGGTATAAGTTTTTTAATTTCTTCGCTGTTCAGAACAATATTCATTGCATTATATAAAAAAGTTTATATATCAATATTATTTTAAACTTCAGCATCCTCCATTTCAGGAATCGTTTCTTCAGCAACTTTACTATTTCGAGTATTATTACGAGTATTACGAGTTCTTTGTTTTACAAAAATACCTTTGTTTTTATCCCAGATAAATTTATAAACAACGATTCGAGTTTCTGCTACATATACAACACCCTCTTCAGTTTGAGCGATTGTTGCGCCTTTGTCAGAAATATTTTGCATCAAATCAGATAATTGGTTAAAATAATTAGCATTGTGAATGGCATCATTTTGCGTAGGGTCGTTAGATTTTTGAGGCTGGTATTTAGGATAAGAATAGTTATTATAATTCATTTAAATATATTTCACTAAAAAGTAATATTCATTATACAAAATAAATATAGATTGTAAATAGCGATATTTACAATAAATCAAAGTAAATATTAAAATCACTACTATTAGCTTTTATTTTATTAATTTTAAAGCTTTCAGTTATTCTCAACTTTAAAAAAATTATATGACAATGTTATCTCCTTTAAATCTTTCAAAGTTTCATCTTCAGCGATTTTTGGATCAATGAAAAAAAGCACAGGCATCGTAACTTTCTCATACGGTTTTAAAGTTTGCTCGTTAAAACAAAAGCATTCGATTTTATTGAAATACTTCCCTGCGGTTTGAGGAATCACATTATAAATCGCCATTCCCTTCAAGCTTTGATTCGTCAAATTCTCCGCATAATAAAAAATCAGACTATTTTCCCCCGTCTTCACATCAACATATTGTTGCTCAGGTCTAAAAATCCATTTCAAATCTTTATTTATATTTGCATCAAATGTAACTCTCATTCTTTTCTCTCCAATTTCTTCAGATGGTTTTCTGTAAATTCGAGGCGTGCCACCAAACCCTGTGACTTGACAAAACATTTTGTACAGCGGAACTGATACAGCTGTCACGCCAAGCATAAAAAAAAGAGTGATGATAATTATATAGACAATTTTTTTGTTATTTCTCACCATAATTTTGAATTATTTTACAACCCCCATAATTTATTTTTTTCGCACCACCCTTTTATTCGCTCTTTTTTTAATAAACAAAAATCACCCTCGCATCTTTTTAATTCAAAATTTACAAGATACCCAGATTCAAAAGCGATTTTTGACTCTTTGTTTGGCTTGTCATAACAAGAAATATCAGACTTTTCTTTTATCGTAACATATTGTTTCTTTTTCTGCTTCGCTAAATAATTTCTATGAATCCAGCCTTTTTCACCCTCGATATCCTCAATTTGATACCACTCATCGGATTCATTGAGAACTCTCAACACTAAAGATTTCTTTTTATAAACCATCTTGATTTTATAAAAATTCTCAGGTCCAGTTCGAGCATTAATATGATTTGATTTTGTAATGTAAAATTCATTTTTTGTAATTGCGGAGTCACTATGCTGAAAAAATAATAAAATTAGCATGCAACGAAAATTTTCATGCAATCGCTTCTTCAATTTGGCTTTTGCTATTCACAAATTCATTCATGATTTGCATGATTTCGGAAGCCGAATCGAGCATATTAATCCTACCTCGAAAAGACGCAGCATTCTCATCACCACGAGAATACCAAGTCAAATGCTTTTTCAAAAAACCACTGCCAATCGTATCGCCGTAATATTCAATAATTCTTTCGCAATGATCAAAAATCAGTTGTTTTTTTGCATCGCCATGAATATCTGGCAACTTTTCACCTGTTTTAAGAAAATGGTCAATTTGCCCTATAAGCCAAGGCTTTCCATATGTTCCACGACCAACCATCACTCCATCCGCCTTTGAAAGCTCAAGAGCATTGATGGCATCGTCAAAAGTTTTAATGTCCCCATTCACAATGACAGGTATTTTGACACCATTTTTAATCGATTCGACAAAACTCCAGTTCGCTTGACCATTAAACATTTGCGACCTTGTCCGCCCATGAATTGTAACCATTTGAGCGCCTTCATTTTCAGCGATTCGAGCAATATTTATCGCATTCAAATTACTACAATCCCATCCCATTCGAGTTTTGATTGTCACAGGAATATTTACAGCATTTGCTACAGCATTGATGATTTTTTTTACTCGATCTTCGTCTTTCATCAGTGCAGAACCTGAGTAATTGTTTACGATTTTTTTGACTGGGCAACCAAAATTTATATCTATAATTTTTGCACCACGAGCTTCGGCAATTTTTGCAGCTTCTGCCATGATTTGCGGGTCATATCCAGCTAACTGAACTCCCATTGTGTCTATCTCGGATTCGTTGATAGAGCATCTTTTCATTGTGTGTTGTATATCTCGAATAGCTGCATCACTGGCGATCATTTCTGAAAAAGTAAGACAGCTCTGGCAAAACTTTTTTACAAAAAATCGAAATGGTCCGTCAGTCACACCTGACATTGGTGCCAATATCACTTTGCTGTTTATCGTTAAATTACCTATTTTCAACATTTTATTTTTATTTGATTTTTTATTTATATTCTATATGAATATATTTAATAAATCAATTATTTTGATGAAATGCAAATTAAAATGAGTTGTTGGAAGATAGGCTTTCTTTGCGCGTATTATTAATTTGTTCCTTCTGTTCAAATGAAAAATGCTTTTCTGACAAAGGATTTATTGGAAAAAAATGGGTTTGTAACTGATCATTATTAGGCTCCTCATAATAGATCTTTTGAGAGTTATTTTTATCATCGCTCAATGATGATCCTCCTTCAAAAGCATCTTCTTCATTATAAGAAGCTCTTTTATCAAAGCAATGCTCTATTTTTTTAACAGCTACATAGAGTTTACTATTAGCTTTGTTGAGTAATGCAGAGTCAAAACCACCTAAATAATAATTAACTACTTTCTCTCTAACAGCCTCTCTACCTCCCCTTAAATAGAGTATTGGCCTTGCAAAAGTCAAAATTGGTTTTTCTAATCCTTCAAATAATGTACTCACAAAATTTAAAACAAAAGAAACCAATGAAAGTGGGAGAGTTATAAGTCTGAGCGGAGCATATAAAACATACCATCTTTTGCTACCCTTATCACCTTTTTCTTTTAATTTATCAACACCACGCGCAGGAATATCAATTATCGCTGCAAGAATTCTTAAAATAGCTTTGACACAAAAAATCAATGCTAAAACTGGAAACAAAGCAATCTTGAACGGCAGATCGAGACTGTCTTTGAATTTTTCCCACTTTTGACCCATAACACAAACCTAAAAAAATATTTATAAATTCATTATATTGCAAGAAAAAACATTTGTCAAATTTTTTATTTAATGGGAAATGCAATGGGTTTAATTAACCCATTGCATTTCTCATAAAATTTTAAAGTTCCGTATTTTTATCGATTTTTGGACGATAAAAACTTCAAACTCACTTCGATTTCCCTCTGTAAAGCGATTTAAACGCGATTTATTTTCGCATGGTTGCTGAATTTTA
>CAIPFW010000172.1 GCA_903864455.1 uncultured Anaplasmataceae bacterium
AGAGATAAATAAATTATACATGACGGTGGTGAGTGCCATCACCATTACCATAAGGACTCGTTGAATGATAATGGTTATTACCAATGTTGTGATGAGAATTATGACCAATGTTGTGATGAGAATGATGAGTAAACTTTGGTTGACTGTTATGAAATACAGTATTTACATGGGGTGGTCTATTTATATGGGCTCCACTATAACTTCTTGTATTATAAATCGAAAAGGGAATGGAGTACCATGGTCGTCGGCAAGAGTTACCCCCATTATTCACTTCTATAGTCGCTCCATTACATCCCCCAAGCACAACAATTAATGCGACAATTCCTAATAAAAGTACTAATGTTACAATAGCACTAACAATACTTACTTTATTTCTATTTTCTACTATCATTTTTTTACGCTTTGAATTAATTTTTTCATTATATTCATTATATTAAATGTTTTTATACAAAGCAAGTATCCTTATACAAAATAAAATAAATTAAAATAAAATTAAAAAGAGTGGGGCGTATTTTTATTACGAACGTGATGCTCAATTGATTTTTTTTCTCCTTATGTTACATAATGGGCATTATGATGCAAAACGTTAAACAAAGGATAAACAGATATGATAAAGCACACAAACTTTATTGTTAATAATTATTGCACGTATCATTAACCATCTTTTAATAAAAAAATATAATTGATATAATATATAAAAATTAACTTTGTGTCAAGAAAAATAAAAATTTTATTGAATTCGTAAATTCACAAAATACTTGATTTTTATTTCTTAAAAGAATATAATATTGAAAAATCAATTATTATTGCAAATGAATCACTCAATTTTATCACCAATCACAGAAATCATCAACGCAGCTCGGAATGGAGAAATGTTTATCATGATCGATAATGAAAATAGAGAAAACGAAGGTGATTTTATTGTTTCGGCATCCATTGCAACTGTTGAACAAATGACAACAATGATTAATTACTCAAGCGGTATTGTTTGCTTGGTAATCGAAGAGGAAAGAAAAGAAAAGCTTGGTCTAGACTTCGCAAAAAAACGAGGTAAAGCTCAAGATCCGTTATACACAGCATTTCTTGACTCAATCGAAGCGAGTGAAGGTGTGTCAACGGGCGTGTCTTCAGCGGACAGACTTCAGACAATAAAAGCTGCAATTGATGAAAATGCAAATTTTGATTCAATCGTCACTCCGGGTCATGTCTTCCCCCTACTCTCTCATCCTCTGGGTTTGAAAGTTCGTCAAGGTCACACTGAGGCAAGTATCGCCATTATGAAACTTGCAGGTCTTGATCATTCAGCAATTTTATGTGAAATTATGAATAAAGATGGAACGATGGCTCGCTTACCAGAATTATGCATTTTAGCGAAAAAACTGAATCTTAAAATTGGTTCAATTGCCGATTTAGTTCAACATATCGAAGAAAATGAAAAAAATATTGCTGTAAATTCTATGCATTTTGAGCGTTCGAATCATAAAGAGTTAACAACTTGAATTTATAATTCTTCATTAATAAACTAATAAAAGTCATGAATGAAAAAAAATATCATATATTCCAAGAATTTGTTGAAAATATAAAGAAAGAAGAGCGATATAGAAATTTTTTTGAAATCACGAGATTGCGACATTCATGGCCTGTCGTTCAGCACAACGGACGAAATGTAACCGTTTGGTGTGGAACTGATTATTTATCGATGAGTGTGCACTCAGTTGTCATCGAAGCCGTTCAAAAAACAATTGAAAATCATGGTGTAGGTTCAGGTGGCACAAGAAATATCGCAGGAACTTATGATTTTATCGTTGAACTTGAAAATTCATTAGCCGATTTGCATAAGAAAGAAAAAGGATTGGTGTTTTCATCGGGCTATTTATCAAATCTCGCATCAATTCAAGCGATTGGCAATATTTCAAATAAAAAAATGATTATTTTTTCTGATGAGCTGAATCATGCCTCAATTATTGAAGGAATTCGAGCTTCAGGATGCGAAAAGTTTATTTTTAATCATAATGATATGGATCATTTAGAAAAATTAATTTCTTCATTTCCGATTGATACACCAAAATTGATTGTTTTTGAGTCTATTTATTCGATGAATGGTAATATTGCTGACATTCAAGGAATTGTAAACATAGCAACAAAATATAATTGTTTAACATATGTTGATGAGGTTCATGCCGTTGCAGTTTATGGTGAAAGAGGTGCGGGTATATGCGATATTCTTG
This sequence comes from uncultured Anaplasmataceae bacterium, assembly GCA_903864455.1. Classification (GTDB taxonomy): domain Bacteria; phylum Pseudomonadota; class Alphaproteobacteria; order Rickettsiales; family CAIPFW01; genus CAIPFW01. The sequence continues at coordinate 2,229 of CAIPFW010000172.1, forward strand.
ATTTATCCGATAAAATCGACATTATTCAAGGCTCTTTATCAAAAGGTTTTGGAGTCATCGGTGGATATATTACAGGAAATGCGACAATTATTGATGCGATACGAAGCGGATCTTCTGGTTTTATTTTTACAAGCACCATGCCAATTCCCATCACTTCAGCATGTCTCGCAAGTGTGAATTATTTGAAAAAAAGCAAAATTGAACGAAATAAACATTGGGAAAACGCAAGTAAAATATTAAAACTTTTTGACTTACATGGAATTTCAGTTCTAAGTCATCGAAGCAATATCATGTCTGTTCCGATATATGGAGCAAAAAAATCAGCTGAGGTGTCGAAATATATGAATGAAAATTTTAATTTGTATATACAGCATATAAACTACCCTACTGTGAAAAAAGGCGAAGAACGACTGCGCATCACAACAAATCCGAGTCATACCGATGAAATGATAGAATATTTCGTGAATTCATTGTCGAAAACTTTAAAAATTTTAAATGTAGAAAATTGGAATGAGTCGAATGTTCTCATGCATTCTTCAAATTTAAATGCCATTTATAATAAAATTCTCCATTTAGAGAGTAATCATTAATTATAAGTGAAGATATTTGCATTTATTAAAATAATATGTTAAAATGAAATTTATATTTTATTTTTTATATCGCTGAACTTGAAAGATAATTTTTTTAAACTTTCGAAACCGTTGCAAATCATCATACTTTCTGTATCTGGAATTTTAGCAACTTTCATTCTTGTATTGATTATAGTGGCAGCTCTTTATAAAGGAGGTTGGGGGAAAACAATAAAAAAAGTACAAAATGGAACTGAGGATATTTTTAAGGATGTGCAGATTAAGAATGGTGGCGCTATTTATCATGATCCATCATCTGTTGATGTTAAAATTAATGATGGTGACATTATTAAAAGTATCGTAATTTCTTTGAATCCGGAAGATTTCGATAAATTTAACAAAGGAGATACTGAGGAAAGCATAAAGAATATTAAAGGTAATTTGAGGGATATATGTAAAAAATTACATAAAGAATTACTCTACAAATCTTCATTCCTCCGTTTCAATGTAATTCAGCAGATAAGCCATGAAAATGCTGTGAAGCTTGCAAATATAATAAACGAGATTTTTAAAACAGACCTACTGTCTCTTTTTTATCAAGATAAAGAAGGAGCATATAATGTTGTAGAATATACGAATAGAGGTTTTCAAAATGCAATACTATCAGATAAACCTAAAAGAAATAATTATTGGAACGACATTCATGTCGTTCAAAGTGCAAGCTATGTTGAACCAACAACATATAAAACTCGAAAAGAAAAAACAGGCACACAACCGATATACGAACATCCACTCACAATTGGAAATGAATTTCATAATTTTATTGCAAAGATTGTTGGCGGTCAAGAAGCATCGCGGGAGGAATGATTTTTTTATTTAAGTGATTTGAATTAAAGGGAATTTTGTGATATTATATTAATATAATAATCTTACTTTGAATTTTTTAAATCAAATAAAAATGAATGAAAAGATAGAAACGTTAATCATTATTTGTATCGCAATACTGCTTTTAGTGATATTTGCTATGCTTGCAATTTGTATATCATTTGATATAGAGATACGGTCAATCGATAAAAACATTAAACAAAATGAAGAATTAACCGATGAAGATAAAAAGATAATTGAAAATACTCAGAACTCTATCGTTCATTTATGGGGTGTTGGAACGGGTTTTATTTATAAAGAAGATGAAGATAATATATATATAGTCACAAACAAACATGTTGTCGAGCATTATGAGATTCATTTTACATCCTCTTCAAAATCTCCAACACCGCCATCATTTAAAAATCAAATCTATTTGCCGTATATAAAATTCATTGACTCAAATATAAAATATAAGAATGAAATTCAAAATATCTCAATGAATTCGGAGAAATTCTCAAAAATAAACTATTTTAAGAGCATGCAACATTTGATAAATTTTCAGAATATGACTGCGAAAAATTTAGAATACTTCGCTTTCTTTAAAACTGATTCAAAGCATGACATCGCAATGATTGCAGTGCCGAAGAAATCTTTGAATATCTCTCCAGAATATCAAATATCAAAAGTAAAATTTGCAAAGCAAAATCCACCACATGATCAAAAAATTTATGTTTTAGGAAATGCAGGCGGTTTGCAAAAGTCCCCTATTCTTTCAAAGGGTAATATTATCAATGAATACAACCCACTTGAGTCACTTTTCACTTATCGTGATCAATATTTTATAAAATATAATGCAAAAACTCATAATGGTCAATCTGGATCGCCAACATTCAATGAGAGTGGTGAGTGCGTAGGAATGCATACATTTGCCAATGGAGAAATTTTTAAAATACCATTCTCGAATAAACAAATTTGCATTTCATCTGCCACTTACTCTATTAATAATGAAACTATCGCATTATTTATAGAAAAGTAATATAAAATAATATAAATTATTAATTTTCACTCTTTACTTTTTTGAAAAATTTTATACAATACAATTTTTAAATGTTTATTAAGATAAAGAAATGTGCATTAATCTACTCGTAGTGTTATTATATTACATGCCTCTTATTATATGAAAAAGTTTTCAAGTATGTAAAAAAAAACTTATGAAAAAGGCTCTACAATTCAAAGTGTGATTGCTTTTGAAAATCAAAACAATAAAAAGATTATTTCTGAAGATGTAACTTCTAATCCAGACGACTCTCAAAGTGAAAATCAAAACAATAAAAGAATAACAATATTGTATCTTGATCCAAAAGATTATAAAAATTTGCATTGCAATACTAATATAAGTAATATTAAACAAAATATTAATAAAGCATTGATACCAACTTTTCAAGATTTTAAATCAAATTCCTACGGTATTATTAACGGCAAAAAAAGTCAATATTTTATTGAAATTGACCTTGATAATAAAGTAGAAGAAGGTAAAGAAGGTAAAGAATCTTTAGTCATTATGGACATAATCATGAATCATGTTATTAATTTTATTAATGAAAAATCAAACGAAACAAGTATAGAAATTTATTTTTTCTTTAAAATGCAGCATAAAAGTTTTGAAGGGTGTTACTATACACTGAATAAATGTGCAAGATATGAACTTTCAAATGCAAATACATATGGAAAGAGAGAAGTATTTATTGAAGGATTGCAAAATAGTCAAAAAATTGATACCTCTGAAACACATGATCAAAAAATTAATACCTCTGAAACGATTAATATCTCTAATTTGAAAGCTAAAAACCAAGCTTATATTAACTTACTTCAAGTAAAGGAACTGAAGGTTGATCAAAATACCAAGCGCTCATTTGCAAATAAATTTCATGATTTACTCGCTCCATGCTTCAATCATACAAAATGCAGAGAAATTTAATTTTTTTTGCATTTTTTCGTTAAAAAACTATTGATTTTATTTTATTTTTTATTACAATATTTTTATCGAGATGAATATATAAATGCGGGAATAGCTCAGTGGTAGAGCACAACCTTGCCAAGGTTGGGGTCGGGAGTTCGAGCCTCCTTTCCCGCTCCAGATAAAATTTTTTCTTTTCATTCATGAACTCTAATCTTCAATTTATAAAAAAAGTTGCCGTTGTGATGGGTAGCCAATCAGATTTTGAAACTATGAAACACGCTGTAGAAATTTTAGAAAAATTAGAAATCGAATACGATGTAAAAGTTATCTCTGCTCACAGAACGCCCGAAAGGCTTTATAGTTTTGCAAAATTCGCTCACGAAAATTATTGTTGCATCATCGCAGGTGCAGGAGGTGCGGCTCACTTACCCGGTATGATATCGTCCATGTCATTTTTGCCAATTTTTGGAGTCCCTGTAAATGCGACGTCTTTGAACGGATTGGACTCATTATTATCAATCGTGCAAATGCCTGGTGGAATTCCCGTTTCAACAATGTCGATTGGAATAAGCGGAGCAAAAAACGCAGGATTATCCGTCGCTGCCATTATCGCTCTTTATGATGAGAGAATAAAACGCAATTTAATAGCGTTTCGTCAAAATCAAACTGACGCCGTGAAAGAAGAAGTTAAAAATTAACGATCTGAGAATTCACTTTCTTTATAGTATTTTTCTTCAAATCGTTATATAATCATTATAATTAAAAAAAAATACTATTTATTAACATCATTAATGAATGATAAAGTTATAACTTTTGGTTGTAGATTGAATTTTTCTGAAAGTCAAATTATAGCTGACCATTTGAAAAATCTGGGCTTGGAGGATGATGTCATTGTCGTTCACTCTTGCGCCGTTACTCAGAACGCTGAAAAAGAATCTTTGAATAAAGTTAAGGAATTAATTAAGAAATACAGCGTTAATGAAGTTCTTGATTCTGCTCATAATGATGAACTGAGTAAAATAAATAAAGATAGCAATGTAAGTAAAAAAAAAATTTTTGTTACGGGTTGCTCGGCTCAACTGAATCCTGATAAATATTTGGCTTTGGGTGTCGATCGAGTGATTGGAAATGAGAATAAATTAGAAATTGATTCTTATAAAAACTATGGGCTTGTTGGCAACTCTGAGAAAAAAAAGATTTGGAGTGATATTTCAAATGTTCGAAAAATTGATTCGCTTCCAAAAACTACTATCATTGAAGGTCGAACTCGTGGTCTTATTCAAATTCAAAATGGTTGCGATCATGATTGTACCTTTTGCGTCATTTATAAAGCTCGCGGGAAAAACCGCTCTGTACCTTTAGCAGATATTTTTGAGCAAGTTCGCATTTTAGTTGAAAATAATTATCAAGAAATTGTATTTACAGGGGTCGATATTACAGATTATGGTAAAGATATAGGTAAGTATTTAGTCGAATTTTCTGAAAACCACTCTCAAAACGAAAATAAAAATGAAGCTACAAGTGGGTCAAAATTAAATTTGGCAAAATTAATTAAAAAAACGCTGAATTTGTTCCCTAAAGTCAATAGATTGCGATTATCATCTATTGACGTAGCAGAAATTGATGACGAGTTATTTAATTTACTAGCTTCTGAGCCTAGAATCATGCCGTATATACATATTTCAATGCAATCTGGGAGTAATTTGATTCTCAAAAGGATGAAAAGACGCCATTTGTCGCAAAATATCCGTGATTTTTGCTTAAATTTATTGAAACTTCGAAGTGATATTGTTTTTGGAGCTGATATTATTGCAGGCTTTCCAACAGAAACGGATGAAAATTTTCAAGAAACCGTCAAACTCATTTCTGAAGAAATTCCGAATTTTGTTCATCTGCATATTTTTCCATTTTCGGCTCATTCAGGGACAGCAGCTGCTCGAATGCCACAAATCAATGGGCGAATTATAAAAGAGCGAGCAAAGATTTTACGCGAAATTCATTATAAAAACAAATTACAACTTTTTGAAAAAATTCTTATAACGCAAAACATCACCGATGTCCTTTTTGAAACAAATGCAATTGGCAAAACTCCACAATTTTTTAAAGTTAAACTTGTTAATAATCATCAAGATGTGATTATTGGTAAAATTTTAAAAACTCGCCTGATTGGCATTGAGAAGGATTCAAAGAATTTTTTAAATCCGTTTTATTTCATTGGAGAGATTTTATAATTCTTTATAATTTAATTTTTATAAAATCATCATCGATATCTTCTTCTCGATCTTTTGCTTATTTTTTACCCATGAAAAAAATTGCGATATCGAATCAACTTGGTCATCGTGCTTTGAATACGGAAAACTAAACAATTCATTCTCTAAGTCGGCAAGCCAAGAAGAATTTTTCGGAAAAAAAACTTTTTTACTTGTGAAATAATGCAAAATTTCCTCAAAGCGAGATTCTTTACTTATTTTAGGGTTGCATTTAATAATAGTCATTCGATTTTCGCTCATCAAATCCTGAATCAACGCCGACCCGCTCGCCCTATCCTCAATCAAAACAACGCCGCCATATCTATCATATTGGTCGATAACGATTTTTTTCAAATTTTGATAATCGACTTGCTTACGATACAAATCGATTAAATAATAATTATCACCCCTAATCTCCCACACCATCCCAACAGAAAAATTATTTTTTCCTATTGAGTTTGCTGTATCCCAAGAATGAATGATTTGTTTTTTTTGATTTTGAATTTTTATATTATTTGAAGTAAATTGATTTTTTTGAAAGTATTCTAATTGATTAGATGATTTCGATTGTGTTTTATTAATTTGAGATATTATGTAATCAAGCGTATTATATTTATTCATTGATTCAATACTTCCACATTCAGAATCGCATTTTAAAGCGATTTCAGGTGGGTTTAAAAAAGTTTTATACTTTTTTATAGGGTTATTTTTTTCAAAAATATCGTTTTTTTGACAACTTTCAGTAGAAATTTTATAAAAATCATTTGTATTCTTCGTAATTTGCTTTAAATTCTCAGTTTTTGAATCAAAATCTCTACCATATTCATCATTACTTTGAATATAGTTTTCATCATTTGGTATTATGTAAATATCATCAATATAATTAACCATCTCAGTATTCAACAATGCGAAATCCCGAATTTGTGGATTTTGCTGATATTGCGCATTAAAAATCGAAAGACCAATGTCATCCTTCAAATCCCGAATCGCCTCTTCATCAAAAACCTCATCATTTAAAATCTCCCCTTTCGCATATATTATCTCTTCATCAAAAAGTAAAATTTTTTTCTCATTTTCATTCAACAACTCCAGAGAAGCATGCTTCCATTTTTTTTTAACATCATCTTTTAACAAACCTCCTGCCAAATCATTCACATGAAGTCGTTGCATTATAACGAGCATCGACGATTCTTTTCGATTCAAACGTGAAAAAAAATTCATTTTAAAATTATTAGCTGTGTTTTCAAGACGTTTTTTACTATAAACATCGCTTGGATTATGGGGGTCATCTACAATCACAAAATTCGCACCGACACCAATCGCACCACTCGCAATAGATGTTGCAAAAATACCGCCACCACTCTCAACTTTAAAATCCAAAGCTCTGTTATTTTTTTTATCAATTTTTACTTTCGAAAAAAAATTTTGAAAAGCAGGTGACTGTATAATATCCTTACAATTTTTTATATGATGACTCGAAAGTCTTTTATGATGACTTACAACTATTATTTGTGCAAACGGATTATGACCCAGTATCCATGCTGGAAAAATTATAGATGCAACTAAAGATTTACAATGCCGCGGGGGGAGATTGATTATTTGCCTCTTAAATTCACTATTCGCAACTTTATTTATATTGTCAAAATACATCCCACTCAAATAAAATGCCATCATTCTTATATGTCTGTAATTTTTCTCATTTTCAAAAACCACACCAATCTCATTCAAGACCGCGAGCACAAACTTTATAAAAAAATTAAAACATTCTTGATGACTTACAAATTTGTAATTCGTTAAATCCTTCATTTATACTACTATTTTTCATTTTATTCTCAATTATTAATTGAAAATTTAACGATTGGAATCATAAAATGATAAATTTTTTATTTTTTTAGAAAAATCTTCCTTAAAAGATAATCTTTAATAAAAGCTCTTCGAAAATCATAACACTTCTATCGCTACCTTCCTTTAATCCAATTTCG
>CAIPFW010000173.1 GCA_903864455.1 uncultured Anaplasmataceae bacterium
GGGTTTTACGGTGTTGAGATATAATATTGATTATTATTTATATATATTTCAATGAACCATAGCAACATCGATATTTTAAAAAAATTAGATTATTTGAATCCGAAGTCAATCGATATGTCCGATGAAATCAAACAAGCCGTTATATGGGCAATGGATAGCTTGAATGATGGGACTTTAAAAATTGTTGAAAAAGTGAGCGATGAATATATCGTCAATCATTGGGTGAAATTGGCGATACTTTTGTCGTTTTCAATTTTTGATACAAAAGTGATTGATTGCGGTGAATCCATGGCTTTTGACAAGTTTCCAAGTAAATTTGCAAATTGGAATGAAAAAGATTTTTTAAATGCCAAAATACGAGTAGTTCCCGGAGGTTTCGTTCGATACTCTTCATTCATCGACGAAGGGGCGATATTGATGCCAAGTTTTATTAATATTGGTGCGAGAGTTGGAAAAAACACGATGATTGATACTTGGTCTACGATTGGCTCCTGTGCTTGTATCGGCGATAATGTTCATATTTCAGGCGGTGTTGGAATAGGAGGTGTATTGGAACCACTTCAAGCAAATCCAGTAATTATAGAAAATGGTTGCTTTATCGGAGCAAGAAGCGAAATCGCAGAAGGCGTGATAGTTGGGGAAGGAGCTGTAATATCGATGGGGTGTTATATAGGTAAGTCGACAAAAATCGTTGATAGAGAAACTGGGGATATTTCATATGGCAAAATACCAAAATATTCTGTGGTGATTCCCGGTGCGATTGAGTCAAAAAATGGTTTATCAACCTATTGCGTTCTGATTGTTAAAAAGGTTGACGAGCAAACGAGAAAAAAAGTCTCTATTAATGATTTGTTGCGAGTGTGAATGGCTTATCAGCAGAACTTATAAAACGGGCAAAATGAAACATCTTCATTGTTTAAAAATAAAGCTTTTGCATTATTAAATCTCATTTTATTCGCTATTGTATTTGCTTCATCATAAGCATTCTTAAAGGTGTCGTAATTTTTTAAATCATAATCTTTTGTATACGATTCGTTGGTTTGAAACTTACGAACACGTATCAGCATTAAGAATAATTCAATAAAACACCCTATGGTTTTTTCAAAAAAATTTAACTTAAATCCTAAATCTTTGATTTTATCGAAATTTGTATCTATATTTTCTTTCTTTTCTTCTTTGATTAATTCAGTTTGCTCAGAATTTTTTTCTTCTTTTTGAGTGGTTTTTGTTGTTTCAAAATTTTCTTTAGAAGACACAAGTTTCAATTCGGATTTTTCTTTCAAAATCTTAGCTTCATTTTTTTCGAAATTTTCTTTTGTGAGTTTAAATGTGAAGGTATTTCGACATATAAAACCTAATTTTTCATGCACTTTTTTAGATGCTTCATTCGCAACATTTGTTTCTACATATATTTTATTCCCAAATTCTGTGAATAAATCGTTCAGATATATTCGCAATGCGTATGTCATAAAACCTTGGTTTTTCCATTTTTCTTCGTGAGTATAAAACCATATATCAAGATTATAATAATCTTCGATAAGCTCTCTTTTTCTTAAATCCCACTGATTACATAATTGGAATTCTTCTATATTGCCGATTATTTCGTCTTTGACTTTCAATACAATCATTTTTAACGTTCTGTTCAATGATTTAGCATTACTCTGATCTTCGTTTTGAAAAAAATGCAAAGATAAATCTTTAAAATCTGTTTGAATGATTCTTTCCGCTTTTTTTTCTTGCTCTATTACTTTAGATCTTTCTTTTGATTCTTCTAAATTGCCACTCATGAGTATATTGAAAAATAAGTCAGTATTATGTTATAATATTAACATGAAAATATAAATTAATCAAATTTTTAATAAGTTACTGTGAGTGAATTTACAAAACCCTCAAACATATAATAAATATTAAAATATCTTTGAATAACAAAAGAAAAATTAATTTTATAAAAAATATTGATATTAAACCCATTGCATTTTCTTAAATTTCTTGATAAATAA
>CAIPFW010000174.1 GCA_903864455.1 uncultured Anaplasmataceae bacterium
TATTATTGAGTTTATTTTTGTCTCGTCGTCCACATTTATTTGCGTGATTTTATTTTCATTTTTTATTATTTTTGTTACTTTGGTAATTAAAAAAGGTGACAGCAGAATGATTCCTACCATCAGCAATGATTTAAAAATCGGAATAGACTCTCTACTCATTTTCAATAATAAAATATTTATGATATTTATCATATATGAATCTTTGAAATAAAAAAAGATTTAATAATTTCTTCAAAGATATATAATATAATATAGAAAATTTTAATTGAAATTATGAATATCTTTTTTAACCAATCAATAAATTTTAAAAATGACTTGCCTCAACGCCCAATAGACATCAGACACATAAAAACAGATCCAGAATATCTTGATGCTGTTAAAAAATTAAAACGTTGGGATACAGATGGAGAAGGTGGTGGAGAGCAAGCAAAAGGATCTCGCAGGGCAAAAAAAGATAGATCTCCTTTAACGGCAGAAGTTAAGAACATAATAAATAAATCTGATGGAATTGCAGAACAAATGGTTTTTAATATCCCTACAACAAAGCCAGACAAAGCAGTTAATGGTGAAATCATACCAGGCGATCCAAATCCAAAACCTAATCCGGATTTTAATATTAATTTTGCGATTCCTGGAGAGGCAAGGGGCGTAGGTGTCTACTCTAAAGAATATTTTAAGACAAAGAAAGAGAATGAATCGGTTGAAATAGAGTTTAAGGATATTCCTGATATATCTGAGTCGCTTAAAGTTTTTTATAAAATCGAGGATCAATCAGACGAGGAAGGGAGGCTAAAAAAAACGCTATCTTTTACTTTTTCTCTCAAAGAACATATGTCTAACGAATCAGCTCGTTTGTATGATCTGTTGGAAGCGATAAGAAATTTTAATAGTGAAAATATTAAAAATGGTACTGCTTCTCATTACGATCCAGATACAGGAGAATTAACAGTTACTTTTTCTAGTAAAAGAGGGATAAATGAGGAATTTGAAAAATTAATTGATATCGATTCAAAAGAAAGCGCTGAAGTATTCGAAAAATTACTTGAAGAATTTGACAACAATGCAGGTATTCAGAATATTTTAAAAAGCTTTAATGCAGAGATTCAAGATGAAGTCTTTGGAGTAGAGGGTGGCGATAAAAAAGAGAGAAATGGTGGTGAGTTCAAGAAATATATAGAAGAAGACAGAATGAAGAATATCATTAATGGAATTATTACCAATATGCAAAATAATCCACAGTACAAAAACAAAACTGTTGATGAGAGAAGGGCAATCGTTATAGAAAGAATCAAAAGTATTTTTACTCAAGAAGTTGAAATAAGAAAGGAAATCTTTAAATTACAAACTTTAAGGCAAGAATTATCAAAAGAAGGGGCGACTCTACACACCATACTTGAAAAATTTCTTACAACAAATATATCCAATAATATAAGCAAGCAATTTAATTCAATCATTGATATGCTCGCGAAAGCAGGGTTGAAAGTAGGTGTAAATGATTTATTAGGTGGTATTAAAAGTGGCTTCGAAAAAGAAGGAAAAAAATCTTTAGACCCAATGATTTCATATGCTCATGCAAAACTTGAAGAAGTCGAAAGAGAAAATAAAAGAAAGTTTGAACATGAAAAAAAAAATTGGAAAGATGAGCATAAGAGGGAAGAATATCCAAAACAATACAAGAGTATGCTCGAGCAACTAAAAGATAGTATTTTAGATCGTATCGATGATCAGATAGCTGACAAATCTCAAAAATTAAAAAAAATCAAAACGCAACAAAATCAAGATAAAATAAAAGAAAGTTTAGAAGGTGAATTAGGATTGAATGTTCAAAAAATAAACCAAAGAAATCTTTAAACCCATTGCATTTTCTTAAATTTCTTGATAAATAA
>CAIPFW010000175.1 GCA_903864455.1 uncultured Anaplasmataceae bacterium
TGTTCCATGTGGAACAATTTCTTGCTATATTAGTAAATGCATTAAAAAGAAAATACTTTGTTCCACGTGGAGCAAAGTATTGCAATATTAACTATTTTGACCAATGTTCCACGTGGAACATTTTTTTTACATAAAACTATGCTTAATAAAATAAAGAAACTCTATCTCAGTTTAAACAAAAATTTTTGGGACGAATATTTTAATCAAAAATTTTGGATTTTGTTTTTTATGATTTGCGGAATTGCATTTTATTTTAATTTATCGAATGAGCCCAAACTCCTTACTGCATCTGTGATATTCGGATTCTTATTATTGTCTACAATCGCAACAAGATATCTTATCTCAAAAAAACAAAATTTATTTTTTGTATTTTTTTATTATATCAATATATGCTTTTTCTTTTTTTCTTTCGGAGTTTTAATAACAAAAATAGATACAGAAATGCACAAAAAAAATCTTATCAATAAAGAAATTTTTTTAAAAAATGGATCGGGTAGGGTAAAAAACATCAAGCATTACAAAGAAAAAAATAAAAATAAAATTTGCTTTATAACAAAAAATTTTTCCAGTGAAAAACTAGAAATTCCAACAGATAAAGGTTCTCTTATTAAATTGTGTTCTTTTGATTCGAATGCACAAAATATCAAAATCGGTTACGAGATTTTTTTTTATAAAATAAAATTAAAGCCATTGCCACTTCCATTATTTGAAAATGATTTTCAATTCTCTCGAAATTCTTTTTTTGAAAATTTGATTGCTACAGGAGTCTCAGAATCATTGATGAAAAATATAAACTTGAAGAATGAAAAAACTTTTTTTGAGAATTTGAATCAGTGGAGATTTGATTTTTCCAAGCATCTATCTGAAAAATTTGGCGATGATGTTGGCGGGATTATATCTGCAATAACGATTGGCGACAGAAATTATATATCAAATGAGATTAGCGACAATATGAAACGTGCGTCGATTTTTCATTTAATAGCAATCTCTGGTCTTCATGTGTCGTTTGTCAGTTTATTTTTTACGTTTATTTTGACGAGATTTTTTACATTTTTTTTTGATAAGTATTTCAATTATTTTACGATAAAAAAAATAATTTATTTTATTTCGTTGATATTTGTCGCTTTTTACCTTGTGATTTCTGGGATTTCTTTGTCTGGGCAACGAGCTTTTTTGATGTTTTTTATTTTAAATATTTTGATTTATCGTGGAGCACAAAATAATAGTCGCAATATAATTTTTTGGACAATTTTTTTTATTTTAATTTTTCAACCGCACAGCATTTTAAACCCTGGTTTGCAAATGTCTATTTTAGCTGTTTTTGCATTAATTTCTTTTGATTTCAATCGATATGAACAAAAGCATTGTTCCATGTGGAGCAATTTATTAAAAAGATTGAAAAATTTTAAAAAAACGAAAATGTTCCACGTGGAACATTTTCTTACCAGATTAACCATTCGAACCAATGTTCCACGTGGAACACTTCCTTACAAAATTCATAAAAAAAATAAAAACGCAAGATTTTGTTCCACGTGGAACAATTTGCAAAAGCGATTCAAACATTTGAAAAAGAAAAAATTGTTCCACACGGAACAATTTAAAAAAAATAATAATAAAAACACAAATTTAGAAAATGTTCCACGTGGAACATTTTCTTGCCAAATTAACTATTTAAACCATTGTTCCACGTGGAAAATTTTGTTAAAAAGAATTCAAAATTTTAAAAATCAAAAGTTAAGCGATACAATTATTAAAAATCGAAAGTCAAAATATAGCACATCAAGAATTGTTCCACGTGGAACAATTCTAAAAATTTATAATAAGGGAATAAAAAACGATGAAAAAAATTTATATAAAATTACAAATACAAAAAATAAAGCGAGCACTCTAAATGGGAAAAAAATATCAAAACAGGATAAAAAAATCTTATCTTCGCAATCAATATTGAATAAGATTTATTTGAAAATGTTCCACATGGAACATTTTCTTACTAAATTAACAGATTCAAACAATGTTCCACGTGGAACATTTTTTATAAAAATAATCCTTAGCGTTTTGATACCGCACATTGCAATTATGCCTTCAACGTTATTTTATTTTCAAAATACATCGACCTATTCAATCATCGCAAATCTTGTAGCGATTCCACTTGCGACATTTATTATAATGCCACTGATAATTTTAAATTTTATTTTCAAAATGTTCCACGTGGAACATTTAAGTGCTTTTCTAGATTTTCTATTGAAAAAGTCCATAGAGATATTACTTAAAATCGGTGACTATTTTTCGCATTTGCCTTTTGGATATATAACGACACATCAAATTTCAAATTTGAGTTTTTCATTGATGATTTTTGGTCTGCTATGGTTTTTGATTTGGCAAAAAAAATGGCGTTTTTATGGTATCTTGATATACACAATTGGGTTGTTTTTTTCGTATCAAAATAATCCACCTGATTTTTTTATCTATGAGAATAATAATCAAATTCAAATTATTGCCCACAGGGATGATAAGTATCATGGATATTTTTTTAATAAAAATAATTTTATTTCAAAAAAAATTTTGATAAAAAATAATATTGAGAGTTTTAGCGAAATAAAAAATGTTCCACGTGGAACATTTGCTTTCGAACAAAAGAATAAAAAAATTTTATTTTGCAAAAATAAATGTGATAAAAAAATTTCTGACCAAGGAGAGGGCTTTGATTTCAAGATTATTCTGCACGATGAAAAAACAGAAAATGTTCCACGTGGAACATTTTCTTACCAAGTTAATAAAACAGTTAAGAGTGCAAGACTTTGTTCCACGTGGAACATTTTACACATAGATTTACACAAGCTAAATGAGCTTGGAGTGCACTCTATTTTTATCAAAAAAAATAGACTCGTAATCAAAACAGGATTCGATTATATTGGAAACAGACCATGGAATTTTAATTATAATGATTGATGATTAGCGATTTTGAATTATTCGACAAATACGAAAAGCAAGCTTTGGATATAAGCTCATCGGCATGGATATCGGCATCGGCGGGTGGAGGAAAAACAACATTGATTATAAAAAGAATTTTAAAAATTTTGATTTTTTCTTCTGCAAAAATGTTCCACGTGGAACATTTTCAAATTTTTGCCATCACTTATACAAATGAAGCTGCGAGTGAAATTAAAAAAAGGATCAAAAAAAAATTATTTGATTGGAAGGAAAATGAGGAAATTTTAAATGAGGATTTGGCTTTTTTTGAAATAAATAATCATTTTAATGATGATGCGATTCTTACAATTAAAAAAAATTGTAGAAGTTTTTTTGATATGAGGGTTTTTGATTTATTGAAAATCAGCACATTTCATAGTTTTTGTTTTGATATTATCAGGCAATTCCCAAACGAATTGAATATGGATATTGAAAAATTTCATCTTATGAATGATGAATCAATATCAGAGTTTTTAGAGAACATACTCAAGATAATTTTTTTTAAACAAAATATTTCAAATCATTCGTACGAATCTATTTTGGAAATCATGCAATCTTTAATTAAGCATCAAGATGCAATAAATTGTTCCACGTGGAACAATTTAAATTCTAATTTAAAAGATATGGTTCAAAAAAATGTTCCACGTGGAACATTTTCTTACCGAGTTAATAAAAAAATTAAAAGTACA
Organism: uncultured Anaplasmataceae bacterium; assembly: GCA_903864455.1. Taxonomy (GTDB): domain Bacteria; phylum Pseudomonadota; class Alphaproteobacteria; order Rickettsiales; family CAIPFW01; genus CAIPFW01. The sequence goes on from CAIPFW010000175.1 coordinate 3,660, forward strand.
AGACTTTGTTCCACGTGGAACAATTTAAAAAAACGATTCAAACATTTGAAAAAGAAAAAATTGTTCCACGTGGAACAATTTAAAAAAAATAATAATAAAGACGCAAACTTAGAAAATATTCCATGTGGAACATTTTCTTGCGAAATTAACCATTCAAACCAATATTCCACGTGGAACAATTTCATAATTGGTGAAATAAAAAAAAATGATACAAAAATTGGAGAGCAACTCGATATTATCTATAAAAAACTTACAGAAAATCAAAATATAAAAAAAATTTTCAATGAATATCTAGAAATTTTTCTTACAAAAAATCTTACACCGCGAATAAATTTATCAAAAAAAAATATATATAAAAACGAGCAACATGAATTGATGTTCCACGTGGAACATTTTTCAATAAAAAAAAATTTAAACGACTCGAAAATGATTTTTTATATTATAAGAAGTGTTTTTAAAAATTTTCTTGAACATAAAAAACAAAACAATCTAATGGATTTTGATGATTTGATAAATCAAACACTTCTTTTGCTTCAAAATGATTACGTGTTGTATATTTTGAGTAAAAAAATCCATTATTTAATAATAGATGAATCACAAGATAATTCGAAAAAACAATGGGGTGTCATCGCCATTCTTTTTGAAAATTTATTTCTCGAAAGCAGTAAAAATATTTTTATTGTTGGCGATATCAAACAGTCAATTTATCAGTTTCAAGGTGCAGAGCCAAAATATTTTAATTTGATGAAAGAATTTTTTCAAAAAAAATCGAGCGAATATGGAAAAAAATTTTATTTCATTGAATGGAATTTTTCTTTTAGAATGAATGAAGATATTTCAAATTATATTGATAATTTTTTCAATATGAAGGATTTTTCAAAGCATCTTACATCGCAAGAAAACTTTATTTTACAGCATATACCTTTTACAAAAAAAGAAAATGTTCCACGTGGAACATTTTCTTGCCAAATTAACCATTTGAACCAATGTTCCACGTGGAACATTTCTAAGAGTGAGAATGGCGGTGAAGTTCAAAAAATTCTTGAGATCATTTCTTGCAAAGCTCCAAGCGATTCGCTAATGATTTTATTTCGCTCTAGAAATCAAATGATGAAAAACTTGATAGGACGACTAAAAAAAGAAGAAATTTCTGCAAAATATAGTTTTTATGAAAAAATTATAGACAGCAATACCACACAAATAATTTTATTGGTAAATGAAACTTTGAGGAAATGTTCCACGTGGAACATTTCTGAGATGAATCTTCTATGCAAATTATCAAATGAAAACAATCATGAAAAAATAAAAAACTTTATTTTAATATTGAGGGATTTTTCGAAAAAATATTCTTACGATACAACTCTCGAATCAATAATCAATTACTTCAATGAGGCATTTGATAAAACTATTGCGATAAAGCTTTTAAATATTGCAAAAAAATTAAAGGAGCAAAATTTACTTTCGATTGAAAATTTCAATCACTACATATATAAAAACAATTCTGAAGTTTTATTGAAAAGTGGCGGTGAATCAAAAATTACAATTTCGACGATACATAGCGCAAAGGGTCTAGAGGCGGATATAGTAATCATCGCTGATGATATCTTGGAACAAAAAATTCACAAAAAATTTTACTTTCATGAGGAAAAAAAAACGTTTGTTTTGCTGAAACATAAAAATTGCTTTTATATAGATTTTTTTAAAAATCAAATTCATCGTGAAGAATATGAAGAAAGTATGAGATTGCTTTATGTTGCTATGACGAGGGCAAAGAACGAGTTGATCATTTTATAAAAATTGAAAAATGTTCCACGTGGAACACATCAAGCGCCACTTTTTTTTGTAAAAAATGAATAAATAGTCTTTCAATTGCGAAGTTCCTTAGATGACTTCCTATATCCGCACGCTATGATAGTATGATGAAGGTGTCTTCAATAGCATCATAGAGTGAGTAATCTTTAAACCCATTGCATTTTCTTAAATTTCTTGATAAATAA
>CAIPFW010000176.1 GCA_903864455.1 uncultured Anaplasmataceae bacterium
AAATAGAAAAGTAAAAAATTTTTTTTAAATTGAGAGAATCGTGATTCAAAATTCAGCTTTGCAAGATGAAATTACATTATTAGTTGAGGAAAAAGATTTAGATCTGAGATTAGATCAATTTCTTGCTAAAAATTTAAATCTATCGAGGCAAAAAATTAAAGATATTTTTGAAAAAAATTTAATTAAAAATGGTTCGATTTCAAATTCAAAACAAAAAATCAAATTATCCCAAAAAATTTTTTTAAACGAATCTTTTATAATACAAATTCCAATAGAGGAGAAAAAAGCAATAGCCGATAACCCACATGATTTGCTTTTGCAAGATTTTATAGTTTATGAGGATGAGAATTTTATTATAATAAATAAACCAGCAGGATTACTAAGTCATGGAAAGCTTGGTGAAAGTAACGAAATTAGCGTTGTTGACTTAATGAAAAAATATCTCGGCGATTTAAATGTAGGTCAAATTGATCGTGAATTTATAGTTCATAGACTTGATAAAGAAACGAGCGGATTGATGGTTCTAGCAAAAAATCAGCAAAGTTATGAGTTTTTGATCGAAGAATTTAAAAATAAAAAAGTAAATAAAAAATATCTTGGATTGGTTTGGGGTGTTCCAAATCCAACGTGCAATACGATTAAAAAAAATCTTATTCGAGATAAAATTCATAGAACAAAAATGCATGTTTCGATTAAAAAAGATGAAGGTAAGGAGGCTATCACTCATTATCGAGTGAGAGAGGTTTTGTGCAATGGGTCGATGAGTTTAGTTGAATTTATTTTAGAAACTGGTCGAACCCATCAAATTCGTGCTCATATGGACTTCATCAAGTGTGGAATCGTTGGTGATAAATTATATGGCAATACAAGAAATCATTCTTTTGATGAAGATTTTTTAGATACAAAGTGCAAAATCAATGATTTAAAGCGACATATGCTTCACTCATATTATCTTTCTTTTTCAAATTTAAAAAATGCTGAAGAAAAGCTTGAATTTGAAATCGATTTGCCAGAGGATATGATTGAGATTTTGAATTTAAAATAAAAAACCTCAATGAACCAAATCTTCATTCAAAAGATCTGACACAAAATTATCTAAATTCCTTTGCCTATTTTTTTTACTTTTTTCAGCTTTGATGATTGATTTTACTTTTTGAATCGAGCTACTCAATTCATCATTCACAATCACATAATCATAATGATGGTATTGCGATATCTCACCTTTCGCTTTGTTCATTCTATCTTCAACATTTGATAAATTGCTGGCATCCCTCTTTCTTAATCTATCATATAGCTCTTTTATCGACGGCGGTAAAATAAAAATTGTGACTGCGTTTTCTGGAGATTGATTTTTTATTTGAATCGCTCCTTGCCAATCTATATCAAAAATTGCATCTCGCCCTTTTTTTAATTCTTTTTCAACAGAGTCTTTTGGTGTCCCGTAGTACCTATCAAAAACTTTAGCATATTCGAGGAAGTAATTCTCCTTTATTTTTTCTTCAAATTCTTTATCATCAAGAAATTGATAATCGACGTTATTTTGCTCATTATTTCTCGGCAAACGAGTTGTA
>CAIPFW010000177.1 GCA_903864455.1 uncultured Anaplasmataceae bacterium
AAATAAAAATTGAAAAAATTTTAATAAATTTATTCATTTTGATATATCGATTTCCTACTGAAAATCGTTGAAAAATTTGGCAAAACATCAATCATCTGAGACGCAATCATTATTGAAGAATACGTCCCAATCAAAATTCCAAAAAATACAACATAGCTGAATGAATGGAGGCTTGAACCACCAAACATTATCAAGGCGCCAGCAGAAAACAAAGTCGTCAATGATGTGAATATTGTCCTTCTCAAAGTATTATTCAGCGCAGTATTAATATTATCACGTGTTTGCTCACCATTTTTCAACTTAAAAATCTCACGAATTCTATCGTATATGATAACGGAGTCATTGATCGAGTAACCAATAATCGTTAAAAGTGCAGTAATTGCTATCATATTGATTTCGAGATTGAAAAGAGCTATGAACCCAAGAGTTATAATTACATCATGCGTCAGGCCAACAATCCCACCAATTGCAAAACGCAAATCAAATCGCACCAAAAGATAAACCATAATCCCAATTAAAGCTATACCAAGGGCGAGACAGGATTTCGTAAAAAATTCCTTACTGATTTGCGCACCAATAAAATCGATTTTGCCATATTCAACCGAAGTAAATTCGCTATTTATAATAGATTTACTTTTTTCAATCACCTCCTGTTGCGTTGAATCCAAACTTTGTAGTTTAATAATAAGGCCATGTGAACCATCTTTTTGCAAAATATGTTTGATGGAGTTATCATCAAAATTTCGAGAAATATTATATATATTATCCTTCAAAATCTCAGATTCTGAATTTATCTCAATCAAAACACCGCCTGTGAAATCAATGCCGTAATTCAAATCGTTTCTGAATAATAAAAATATCGATAAAGTTATTAACAACAAGCTAAAAAAATTACCTAACTTCCAGAATTTAATAAAATTTATCATAATTTAATTTTTTTTATTCCTAGTACAACAATTATAAATAAAAATTTAAAACATTCAACTAAAAAATTAAGATTTGAAGTGGTTTTTTAATCATAAAATACAATTATCAGTATTTGCTAATTTTAATATCACGTGCAACCTCACGCTTCATATCCCTATCCTTCAACTCTCTCTTCTTATCAAAGAGTTTTTTTCCTTTGGCTAGCCCCAATTTTACCTTGACGAAACCACGCTTTGTAAAATAAATCGCAAGCGGAATAATTGTCAAACCCTTCGTCAATTTTCCAATAAATTTTTTCAATTCTCGCTTATGCAAAAGCAATTTTCGCACATCGCGTGGGTCAAATTTTTTCTGCGTTGCGAATTGAATATTTGGAATATCAAGATTTTTGATAAAAAGCTCGCCATCCTTAAAAAACGCATATGCGTCCATTATATTTGCGTTATACATTCGAAGCGATTTCACCTCAGCCCCCTTCAACACAATTCCAGCCTCTGCATCTTCAAGAATATCGTAGTGAAATTTAGCGGCTTTATTGATTGCAATTGATTGGCCGTTCGACCTCATCTTCATTTTTTGCTGTATTTTCGCCATTTAATTTATTTATGCAAAAACTTTTCTTTCGATAATATTTAGCTGATTTCGAATCGATAAATCTAATGAATAACTTTCAATCTCTATTACGAAGCCTCCAATAATCGATTTATCAATAATATTTTCGATTTTTGCATCGCATAAAAAACGTTTTTTTATTAAAAGATTAATTTTTTTAATTTGCTCATCTGTTATTTTCACAACAGAAAAAACTTTAACATTCTTGATATGATTTTTATCGTTATGAATTGCAATCACTTTATGCAAAATAGCAAAAATATTTTGCAATTTAGATTTCTTCGCTAAAATCTCGCAAAGCTTCAATAATTCCTCACTTTTTGTAAAATTTTTCAACAAATCTATTTTGTCATTTGGGGATATAGGCAAAGCGAAAAGAAACTTTCGAATATCATCGAAATATTCAGAGCTCTCAATTTTACTTAAAAAATCCTCAATTTCATCACAAATTTTGGTTAATTTAGCGCCCTTGCTTTCCAAATAGGAGATAAATTCGCTGGCGTACAAATTAATTTCACTTATATTCATTTTTTTCAATCTTTTTTATTAATATAATTATATAACATCGAAACAAATTAACAATAGCTTATCTGTGCTCAGCGAATAAAATTTTCAAAGATTCTGGGTTAAGAGCCGAATGACCGACATATTTTCCAGAATTCTTATCGATTAAATAAAAAAACGCACTATGATCTATTTTATAACCTATTTCTTCGTTCTCATCTTTGGTTTTATTGTAATACAATTTATATTGTTGCGACAGGTGTTTTATTTTTTCGTTTTCACTCTCGCCGTCCTTTAAATCTTTTTGGGTGCTTGTGAGCATAACAATATTTTTGTTAAAATGCGATTGAAATTTTTTCAATTCACTCGGAGTGTCAACGGTCGGGTCTAAGCTTATAAAAATTGGCTGAGTAGAATCTAAAATTCGAGGATTATTTTTAATTACGTTCGTCAAATCGTTCAAAGCTGTGGGGCAAACAGCTGGACAATGAGCGTAACCAAATAGAATCAAAAGATATTTTTTACTCACTTTTGAACTATCAAAAATTTGATTATCTTGATCTGTCAGAATAAAATGCGAGCCAATTTCATTATTTTGAGCGAAAGATACTTTAAATAAAAATATCAGCACAAAAAAAACTATAATCTTTTTCATCTTTTCTTACTCAAAATTATTAATATATTTTTTATGTTAATATATTTTTTCCATTTGTCAAATCGAAGAAAATATATACCGATTATTCATTAAAAAGTAAAAATTTTACAAAATAATCACTGGCAAGATGTGCAAATATCATCCGTGCAAATCATTTCATTATTTTGCATACTTTCACTATCGCTTTTTTCTTTTTTATTTTTCAAATCATCGTCAAAATCCATTCTTATTTTCTCATTATGAGATACCGTCTCAGCTCTTTGAATTGAAAGCGAGCGACAATAATAAAGTGATTTCACACCCAACTTCCAAGCAAGAAAATGCAAATCGTGAAGTTCTTTTTTATAAATATTCGCATATAAAAAGAGATTTAATGACTGTGCTTGACAAATATATGGCGTTCTGTCAGCTGCCAATTCAATTATCGCCTTTTGATTGATTTCATATGCATTGCGAAAAACATCTTTTTCGTGCTGAGTCAAAAAAGACAAATGTTGCACAGACCCATTGTTCACTACAATATTCGACCATACAGTCTCAGTGTCCATATTGTGCCTTGCCAAAGTTTCCTTCAAAAATTTGTTTTTTATCGCCATAGAGCCAGCCAAAGTTTTTTGTGTAAAAGCATTTGCAATATATGGTTCAATTCCAGGCGAGCAATTACCAGCAATAATAGAGATTGAAGCGGTCGGTGCAATAGCCAACTTATGAGTAAAACGCTCTTCAATATTCGCTTCAATTGCGTCAGGGCAAGCGCCTTTGATCTTCGCCAATCTTCGAGATGCGTCATCGGCTTTTTCTTTTAAATCTTTAAAAATCTTAATATTTAATTCCCGAGCTTCAGGCGAATCAAATGGTATCATTTTTTTCTGCAAATAACTTGCAAACCCCATCACACCAACGCCAACGCTTCTTTCACGCATCGCTGAATATTTAGCCTTAGACATTGTATCGGGTGCACGATCGATAAAATCTTGCAAAACATTGTCTATGAATCTAAATACATTAAAAACAAAATGCTCATCATCTTTCCATTCATCATAATATTCAAGATTGAGTGATGATAAGCAGCAAACTGCAGTTCTCAATTTATCAAGATGATCTTTGCCTGTTGCAAGGGTAATTTCTGAGCACAAATTACTCGTCTTCACCTCAATACCTAATTTCTTATAAATATCGGGGCGTAAACGATTTACATTATCTATATATATAATATATGGTTCACCTGTCTCAAGTCGAGTCGTCAAAATCTCAATCCACAAATCACGAGCTTTAATTTTTTCAATCGCAGAGCGGTCTTTAGGAGACCTCAATGCATATTCAGATCCACTTTCAACAGCTCTCATAAACTCATCATCAATCACAACGCCGTGGTGAATATTTAAAGCTTTGCGATTCATATCGCCTCCTGTCGGTCTCCGAATCTGTAAAAATTCACGAATTTCTGGATGCCAAATTGGAAGATAAGTTGCGATAGATCCACGTCTCAATGAGCCACCTTGAGAAACCGCTATCGACATTCTGTCCTCAACGGAAATGAATGGAATAATGCCTGATGTTTGACCACCTGTTTTAATTTCTTCACCGATAGAGCGAACGTTACCCCAATATGACCCAACTCCACCACCGCTCGCAGCAAGCCATGCAGATTCTGTCCACAGATTAATAATTCCTTCAAGGCTATCGTCCGTTTCATTTAAAAAACATGAAATTGGAAGGCCGCGAGTGGTACCACCATTGCTCAAAACAGGCGTCGCTGCCATAAATTTATGCAAAGAGAGTGCATCATATATATATTGAGCATGACTTTCATCATCGCTATAAACTCTCGCCAATTGAGCGACTCTATCTTGAAAATCCTCATTTGGTTGAAGATAACGAGACTCCATGGTCGAATGTCCAGCCAAAGTTATCAATTTATTTCTCTCTCTTTCGATGTTAATTTGGAAATGATTGTTATAATCTCTTAAAATGTTCATTTTTTTATATCTTTATTAAAAAGATATTATATGGTAATCAAGTATCTTCGTCAAATTTGTCGCATGACTCAGAGCTCTAGAAAATCCTAGGAGAATCTACTCTGTCAATGGCTTTTCGAGAAAAAAATTTATAAAAATTTTTAATCAAAAAAAACTTTATAAAAACTTTTAATCAAAAAAATTAAATTATTCATTTGACATTTCTACAGAAAGCAATAAAATAAGAAAAAATTGTTTTTATTTCGAATGAACATGCAAGTTAAATCTTATACTGCGAGCAGTAAAGATATAAAAAAAGAGTGGTTTGTGATTGACGCTACGGACATTGTAATTGGTCGTTTAGCCGTTTATGTTGCGAATATTTTACGTGGGAAGCATAAAGTTACTTACACACCTCATATCGATTGTGGAGATAATGTAATTATACTTAATGCGGATTTAGCAAAATTTACTGGCAAAAAATTTAACGATAAAGTATATTACAGGCATACAGGTTTCGTTGGTGGATTAAAAGAAGAAAGTCCAAAATCGTTGAATTTACGTGGTTTTTACAAAAGAACTTTGGACATGGCGATTCGCAGAATGATGGGAACAAACGGTCCACTTTCAAGAAAAAGAATGAAAAATTTATATATTTATTCTGGTGCAGAGCACAGACACTCAGCACAAACGCCAAAAGTGATTGATTTCGCTTCTTTGAATAGAAAAAATTCTATCAGTAATTAATTAATATATTGAGGTAAAAAATGGAATCTAAAAATTTAGCTATAGTGGAAAACACCATAAACAAAGAGCCAAAATTAGACAAATTTGGTCGTGCATACGGAACAGGGAGAAGAAAAGTTTCCGCTGCAAGAGTTTGGATAAAACCAGGAACTGGAAAAATTTCAGTCAATGGGCGAGATATAAAAGAGTATTTCAAGCGTGATACATTAATTATTCACGCATTAAAAGCTTTGGATGTTACGGAAAATAGAGCGAGATTTGATATATATTGCACGATTGCAGGTGGCGGAATTGCTGGGCAAGCGGGAGCTTTGAGACATGGGTTAGGGCGTGCGTTAGATAATTTCGACCCAATGCTTTACCATGCGATTTTGAGACAAGCTGGAGTCTTGACTCGTGATGATAGAATGGTTGAATCTAAAAAATATGGTCGTCATAAAGCGAGAAGATCTACTCAATTCGTTAAACGTTAATTTGGTATTTTTTATGATAAAAAAATTCTTAGTTTTATCTTTAGTGACTTTGTTGATTTCTGGATGCTCTGGCTCTGGAGTGAGCAAAGATGATCAAAACATTTTAAAAAGCCCATGTATCAAGGGATATTAATATAAGTATATGATTTATATCTTTCAAGCTGCGATGAATGATGCAGAAATCGTTTTGCAGCTTATTAAAGAATTAGCTGATTACGAAGGCATGCTCGATAAAGTTGTCGGCAATATTGAAGATATAAAGAAAACTTTATTTTGTGAAAATCCGAAAGTAGAAGCGTTGCTTGTAAAAGAAAGTGAAGAAAGTTCTGATGTTATTGGCTTTGCTATATATTTTTACAATTATTCTACATTTTTATGCAAGCATGGAATTTATATAGAAGATATATATATTCATGAATCATACCGTGGTCGTGGATTTGGTAAAAAAGTTTTTCAACACATATGCAAAAAAGCTCTTGAAAAAGATTGTGGTCGTGTTGAATGGTGGTGTTTAGATTGGAATAAAAAATCTATAGATTTTTATCTAAAAATGGAAGCGGAGCCTATGTCTGACTGGACTGTATATAGACTTACGAGAAAAGAAATTGAAAAAATAGCTCATGATATTTAACATAAACAAATGCATGAGATAGAGAGAATAAAAAAAGAATTATTGAACGACCGAATTATTCTATTTCCTACAGATACTGTTTATGGTTTGTTGGCAAATGGCTATTCAAAGCAAGCAATGGATAATCTTTTTTTGATAAAGAATAGACCGAAGGAAAAAACTTTTGCGATTTTTATCGATAAAAAAAGAATCAGTCATTACGCTGAATTAAACAATCGAAATCGTATTTTGTTTGAAAAATTTACACCAGGATCTGTCACATTTATTTTAAAAAATAAAGATAAAAATTTAAGCCATCTTGAAATGGAAGGAAAAATAGGAATTAGAATTCCAAAAAATAAATTTTTACAAGAATTATTAGAAAATTTGAATTTTCCAATTATTGCCACAAGTGCAAATATTTCAGGAAAAAATACGCCAACACATTATGAAAATATTGATGAGGCAATAAAAAATCATGAATTGACTCATAATATCAATTATGAATATTTGCTCGATGAGAATCCAACGGGTCTCTCCTCAAGTATTTTTGATATTTCGAGCGATGAAATCAAAATTTTGCGAGAAGGGGAGATTACATTGCACGATTTATACATTTCAACGCAATAAAATTATCATTTCGATGTAAAATTTATTAAAATTCTACTTCCATTTATATAAAATATTGTTATAATAAGAATTCATAAGAATATAAGCATCCTTAGCTCAGTGGATAGAGCGTTCGGTTTCGGCCCGAAAGGTCGAGGGTTCGATCCCTTCAGGATGCATTTTTATCTATAATGCACGATATTAATTTGTAAAAAACAAACTCACTCAGTCGCGAAATATTTTTTCACTTCTTCTATCTTCAATTCATCAATAAAATCAGTAAGTTTTTCACCATTCAAAAACGCAGTCATACCATATATATTTTGATTAATGCGATGGTCAGTAACTCTGTCCTGAGGAAAATTATACGTTCGAATCTTCTCAGACCTGTCTCCACTACCAATTTGACTTTTTCTGTCGCTTGAAATAATTGCATCACGCTTTTCCTTTTCAAGTTCATAAAGCCTCGCCTTCAAAACACGCATCGCTTTTGCCCTATTTTTATGTTGAGATTTTTCATCTTGTTGAATCACTATCAAACCTGTTGGCAAATGAGTCAATCGCACCGCACTATCAGTAGTATTTACGCACTGACCACCGTTCCCACTCGCTCTATAAATATCAATTCTCAAATCTTTTTCTTCAATTTTAATGTCGATGTCGTCATGCTCGGGCAAAACCGCAACGGTCACAGCCGATGTATGAATTCGCCCATTCGCCTCAGTCGTTGGCACTCTCTGAACTCTATGAGTCCCAGCTTCAAACTTCAAAATTCCAAAAACATTCTTGCCATTAATAGCTATGGACGCATCTTTATAACCCCCAGCACCGTTTTCACTTGCACCCATAATTTCAAACTTCCATCTTTGCTTTTCGCAAAAACGCATATACATCTTGAACAATTCATAAGCAAAAATCGACGCTTCATCGCCGCCTGTCCCAGCTCTCACCTCTAAAATTACATTACAAGAATCGTCGTCATCTTTTGGTAACAGAGCTTTTTTTACATCATTTTCCGAACCTTCTATCCTTTTATCGAGCTCAATCAATTCTTCTTTCGCCATGTCAATCATTTCCTTTTCTTCATCTTTCGATTGAATAATCTTTTCACAGCTCTGATATTGCTCAACTAAAAAGCAATATTGTTTCAATAAATCGATATTATCTTCCAAATTACTGAATTCCTTTTTCAATACTTTCTGCTCATTTTGTGGTAAATTCAGCTCATAAGTTAATTTATTGTTTAATTCATCGTATCTATTTGCTAAAAGTTTACACTTGTCGTATAAAAAAAATTCTTTATTCATTTTTTATTTCTATTTTTTAATAAATTAA
>CAIPFW010000178.1 GCA_903864455.1 uncultured Anaplasmataceae bacterium
AGCTATTGTAAGTATATTTCATGAATTAAATGGGTATTGGATGGCTGAAAAAAAAACGTGGTGTTTTGAAACTTCTAATAAACCCGATTTTCATATGTTAATGCAAAAAAAGTGATGCAAAGCGGACAAGAAGGATTTGGCTCTGATGAAATAATGAATATTATGTTTGATGAAAATAGAGCAGAAGATTTAAACAAAACGATATATACTCAGCCAGCTATTATGATCAATGCAATGATGATTTATTTTTCTCTTTTGGATAAATCACCTTCATTTGAAGAGAAAATCTCATGCATCGCTGGGCATTCAGTCGGAGAATATAATGGGCTCTGTGCAGGAGGTTTTTTTGATGTAAAAAGCGGTATCCAATTATTGAAAAAAAGAGCTGAATTTATGGAGAGTTCGTGTCCATCGAACTCAGGCGGAATGATTGCTCTTCTCGGTTGCGATAATGAAAAAGCAAAAGCTTTGACGAATGATGAAAGATTGAAAAGTTTGGTTTGCGAAATTGCAAATGATAATGGAGCGGAGCAAATTATTTTAAGCGGTGAAATGAAAGCTATCGATTTAATTCCTGAATTGATTGGAAGCTATGGAATTAAAAAAGCGATAAAATTAAAAGTCAGCGGCCCATTTCATTCTTCTATGATGAATAATGCGAGGGATAATATGGCGAAAGTTTTAGAAAATTGCAAATTCCATGAGAAAAAAATTCAATGCGATATTATTGCGAATTATAATTTAGAAAATTACTCTGTAAATAATATTAAAAAACTTTTAACAAATCAAATCACTTCACCAGTTAGATGGAGGGAGACGATTTTAAAAGCTTATCATGCAATGCATATAAGGCATTTTGTTGAGATTGGTCCATCGCCAACATTGACTAATTTAGCAAAAAAAACTCTAAATGATGATTCGATGCAATATACTTTTATAAGCAAAGTTGATGATTTAGAACCACGTTGAAATCTGAGCAAAATCTACTTTTTTTTCTATTTTTTTTACTTCTTGAGTTTTGCTCTCTGATAAAGAGAGTTTTTGATTTGGCAGGGAGTCATTTTGTTGAGTCGCAATAGGATATTGAGAATTTAAATCAAATTGATTATTGAATGCAGCGTTCGTATTTGGTTGAATATTAGTATTAAGTGTATATGGATGACTATTTGTTGACAATAGAGTTGAACTCGGTGCTTTTGGCCTTATAGGTATCGGTTTTTTTATTATAGTTAAATTGCATGGTTGGTCATCTTCTAAAGTATTGTTTTTGGTGTTTAGTAATGAAGGGTTTGTTTCATGCTCCATCCGTTCTTGCTCACTTTTTGAATCGGAAGAAATCAAGTCAATAATTGAATGATGCCATGTGTTTTGATTGCTAGTTTCATTCCTCGGCCCTTCAATATTGTTCAATTTACCATTAATTTTATCACGGTAATTTTGAGAATTTTTGACTGCATTTTTGTTGCAAATTTTTAGTCTTCTTATACGAGATTTTATAGTTTGCATATCGTTCAGATCATCTTTATTTTTATTTTCTTTCTCGGATAAAACTTTCAAAGCTTCTTCTAATGGAGCTAAAGAATAGGTGAGATTTCTACTCGGTCTACCAACCCTACCTTTCGAATAATTCTTAGTCAAATCTATGGTATTTTTTAGAATTGCATATATTTTTTTATTTGCTGAGTTTATTTGCTCTGTATTTTCCTCATTAACTAGTGCTGAATAATTAATTCTTTGCATTATGTTTGTTGTTGGCTGTATATTATGATCCTCCTCCATAAAATCAGTATTGAATTGAGAAGAGGTTGCATTTTTTTCTATCGGTTCTATAGTTCTTGGAAGATTTAAGAGTTTTGACGATGCACTGTGGTGCTGTGAATGGTTCGTGATAAAATGTTTGTTTATAGCGCTTGCTTCATTTGAATCGTTGATAATGTTTATTGAAGTTAAACCTTGTTGTTTTGTTGGTTTTTCCATATTTTTTTAATAAATTGAGTAAATAACTTTTATAATAAATAAAAAATTCATAAGCACCAAGAAAAAAATATAAAAATATTTCAAG
>CAIPFW010000179.1 GCA_903864455.1 uncultured Anaplasmataceae bacterium
AAAATACTTTTTTTTGCAAAATTGACAATATATCATTCACCAGAGATTGAGTAAAATCTAAATTAAGCTTTTTATTACTTAATTTTTCATCAAAAAAAAGCGAACAATTATCCGTGATATCGTTGATATTTCGTTCATTATTGATTGAAAAGCTACCGATTACATATCTTATGATGGACTCATATTGTTCATCCTTCAGAGTTGATGAGTCGAATTTTGGAATTTTGATTTGCTTTGAAGTTTCGAGAGCTTTTTTATAGACATTTTTTAATTCTGGAACAATCGAGCTTAATAAATTATCAAAATTATTGATCGAAAGTTTTGGATGATGATATTTTATTAGATTTTCATATCGACTTTTTTCATGAAAAACACTACCAATCACTTCGCAATATTCTTTTGTTTTGTGAATATATTGTTGCAATTCATTTGCAGGAAATATTTTTTTTGAAAGATTTTTATTCCATGCGAAAAACAAATCAATTTTCGCTCTCTCTAATTCATTCGACAATGTTACTGGGATTTTTTTTAAAACGGCGATTTTCATTTGCAAATGATTATTTTTTGCTTCGATGATCTCATCTTCTGCTGAATTTTTAGATTTTTTATCTTCAAAATATTTGACCGCTGTGAAATTTTTTATATTTTTAAGATAAAGCAAATGGTCGAAGGAGATATCGCTAGTGCTGTTGATTTGCTTGTTATATTTAAATAAATTCTCTAATAATTGATTATGAGAAATATGAAATGCATGGTCGAAACCCTCTATGCTGTTGAAAATTGATAAATTTTTATTCATTTATGAAACTTATGTTTTTTAATATTATCACATAATTTAAATTATTTAACAAGGGAATGGTTGAGTTAGTTTTGCCCGAAATATATTTTGAGTTTTGAAAAAAACTCAATCTATTTTGCAAAAATTAGAAATTTCTTTTAATTCTGATATACTTCTCACATCAAACATTAAAAAATAAATTTATCATGCGAGGATTAATCACAGAAGCTTTAAAGCACGATAAAGCGATAATTCTAATATTATTAGCGATTTTTCTATTTGGAATTACAAATTACAACAGCTTGCCGAAAGAAGAGAATCCAGATATACAGATACCAATGCTCTATATTCCATTGGTTTTGCAAGGCATATCTCCTGAAGATTCTGAAAGATTATTGGTGAAGCCATTAGAAAGAAAACTAAAATCTGTTTCAGGAATTGATGAATTGAAATGCTATGCATTTGAAGGCGGTGCAAATGTGGTGATGGAATTTCAATCAAATGTTGATATAAAAAAAGCTTTACAAGATGTGCGAGCTCAAATCGATGAAGCAAAACCAGAAATGCCAGATAATTTGCGTGATATCACTGTCAAAGAGGTAAATCTTAGCCTCTTCCCAGTTTTAAATATTATTCTCACAGGAAATAATATCAACGATAGAGAGTTAAAAAAAATAGCAAAAAATCTCAAAGATAAGATTGAAGCTGTGCCTGAGGTTCTCTCAGCGACAATCAATGGCGATAGAGAGGAAGTTATAGAAATTAATATTTCTCAGAAAACATTAGATATATATGAAATTAATTTTGATGCAATAACGCAAATTCTATATCGAAATAATTTTTTAATTCAAGCGGGTGCCCTTTCTACAGATACGGGGAATTTTAGCATTAAGGTTTCGGGAATGTTGAATAGTGTAGACGATATAAAAAATATACCGATAAAAGTAAACGGCAACAATATTTTAAAAATGCAAGATATTGGTGAAATTCGTGAAACTTATAAAGATTACCAAACAATAGCTCGAGTAAATGGTAAAAAAGCTATGGTGATCGAGGTTTCAAAACGAACGGGTACGAACATTTTATCGACTTTGGACGATGTGAAAAAAATTGTTGAAGAGGAAAAAAAATTCATATCAAGTAATATTGATATCGTCTATTCGCAAGATAGTTCTCACAGAATCAAAGACATGATTACAGAATTATTAAATAGTATATTTATCGCAGTGATTATAGTCTTCTGCGTTATTGCTTACGAGCTTGGAGTTCGGTCAGCATTACTTGTTTCTATTGCGATTCCGGGTTCATTTTTTATTGGCATCATCATCATCTCCTTCATGAATCTCACTATCAATATCGTAGTGCTTTTCTCGCTCATTTTAGCAATTGGAATGTTGGTAGATGCGGCGATTGTCATTGTGGAATATGCGGATAGAAAAATGATTGACGGAATGTCAAAGCTCGAGGCTTATAAAGAATCAGCAGTTCATATGTTTTGGCCATCTGTTGCTGCATCACTCACAACAAAAATTGTATTTTTACCGTTATTATTTTGGCCGGGAATTACAGGTAAATTCATGAGATATATGCCACTTACACTCGTGGCGACGCTTGTCGGTTCGTTATTTATGGCATTAATTTTTATTCCTGTATTGGGAAGTTATTTTGGAAAACCAAAAAAACTTTCGCAAGAAGAAATGATTCATATTCAGTCTATAGAAACAGGCGAATTTGAAAAATTGGAAGGAATTACAAAAAAATATCACAACGCATTGAATTATGCATTGCAAAAACCAAAGCTGACAATTTGCTCTGTGTTTGGATTATTAATTTTTATAATTACGATATTTGGTTTTTTAAATTCTGGCTTTGAATTTTTTCCCGATGTTGAATCGGACAACGCAACAATTGATGTAAGAGCAAGAGGAAATTTATCTATCGATGAGAAAAATAAAATTCTAAAAGAAGTGGAGGCAAAAATTTTAGATATGACGCAAGATATAAAAATTTTCTACTCTAAGGTTGGTATGGTTGATAGAACTTTGATCAATAGCGATATTATAGGAAGAATTTATCTTGAATTTGAAAATTGGAAGCAAAGACCTAAGGTAAACGTCATTCTCAGTCAGATAAAAGATAGATTGAAGGATATTTCAGGAATTATAATTCAGGCAAATAAAGAAAAAAAAGGACCTGCAGGAGGTAAGGATATTCAAATTCAACTTCAATCCAGAGATGCAGAAGCACTGCCAATCGCTGTAGAAAATATACTTCGATATATGAAGAATATTGAAGGTTTTGTTGATATTGATGATGGAAAGCCACTGCCAATGTTTGATTATCAGCTCAAAATAGATAGAGAAAAAGCTGCATTAAATGGAGTAGATATCATATCGCTCAATTCTGTGATTCCGTTGCTTACAAATGGAGTGAAGTTGGCAAAATTTCGTGGCGATAAATATGATGAAGAGATTGACATTATAGCTCGTTTTTATAAGGATGAGCGGGATATTACAAAACTTCAAACGTTGCAAATTGCTACACCAAATGGCATGATTCCGATAACAAATTTTGTTGAAATCATACCAATTCAAAAAGTTGCAGCAATTGAGCGAAATAATGGCTTGAGGTCGAGACTTATACAGGCGAATGTCTCACAAGGATTTGTTGCAAACAATTTAACAAAAGCGTTGATGAATGCTAAAAATTCTGATGATAGCTGGAATAATGACGTAACAATAGCATTCAAAGGTCAAGAGAAGTCTATGAAAGAGACGCAAGTTTTTCTTAAAAATGCTTTCGGATCTGCGCTTTTAGGAATGATAATCACCCTTGTTTTGCAATTTAACAATATCTTAATGGCATTCATTATATTAACAGCGGTATTCTTCTCGTTTATTGGTGTGTTATTAGCTTTATTGTTGACTATGCAACCATTCGGAGTTGTGATGTGCGGAGTTGGAATTATAACTTTAGCAGGGATTGTTGTGAATAATAATATATTGCTTATCGATGCATATTTAACTCTTTTGAAAGAGGGCGTCGAAAGATTCAAAGCCATAGAGCAAGCTGCAATTTCTCGCTTACGACCAATTTTATTAACTTCGATTACCACTGCAATTGGCTTATTGCCAATGGTTTTTTCGATGTCCATCAATGTATTGAAATTGGAGGTGGATTTTGGCGCACCATCAAGTCAATGGTGGGTGCAACTTTCAACATCGATTGCAGGCGGTGTATTGTTTGCAACGATTTTGACTTTATTTTTTACTCCTGCAGTTTTGACTTTACATGCAAGATTTTTAGAGAAAAGATTGAAGAAATAATGATAAAATCGCTTAATAATTATCTCACAATCATCTCAGTAATCGTTGTAACAATAGTAAAAATTGAAATCTGAATAACTCTCATTAGACTGCCGTTATACATTGAAGAATAATTGCCCTCAGATAAAACTTTTTTCAACCTAGAGTAAACAGAATGTCTTTCATCATCTCCACAGTTATGAGTTGCAACTAAATCCACAGGAATTGTTGCGATAGCAAAAATTATACCAAATATAAATGCTAAAAAACCACCTTCAAATCCAGATAAAGACATCTTTTTGATGAAATAAAAAGCAAGTAAAGATGCCATCCAAAACACCGTATTTCGTATAAACGCAGCTTCGAAAATGGATGATATCGTGCCTTCTTTTTTCATCAAATCCCCCTTATTTTTGGCTATTTCTTGAACCTCAGATTTTACAGTTAAGGTAGTTTCAAAGATTCCTGCAGATATCGCTCTGATAAAAACTGCTATCAAACTCATGTCCAGAGAAAATTTTTTTAAGAAAAAGATACAGCAAAATTCACTCACTCCGAAAGAAAATGAACTGAGAAATTGAAATTGACCGTATGAATATCCGCCACGATAAAATACTCTCATCCCATGCTTTTTATAATTTTCTTTTATTATTCTGGAATAACTATCTCCAGTCTGCTGTCGAATAATCTTTATAAATTGCAATGGGCTAATTATAATTGCTGTGATGCAAGACAAAAAGCCGAAAATGAATGCCTCTTTAAGTAAAGAGAAAAATTGAAAATCCATAAAAAATTAAATAAATCAAAGATTGATGATATCAGAAGACAAGCTTTGATGTCAAATTATAAGCATGCAATGTTTACTTTGATGAATTTGATTATTTGATATCAATCAAAGAAAATTGTATATTAAAAGCAATATATCGATTTCATAAATTCATGAAAAAACTTCTTTCAAGAGTATTTTTTTTTGCAGGCGGCCTTTTTACTTTTTTTTTGATAATTTTATTTTTTTTTAGCTTGAGTTTTTTTATTCAAAATTCATACTCGAGTCTTCATAATTACGAGTTTGTAATCAATATCAAAACAGATTTAATTGAAAAGAAAAAAGTTGAGCTCATCGATATTTTATATTCAAATATTGAAGATAGCATTCAAGAAAGCAATATAAATGAAGGCGAATTATTTTATTTTAAGAAAAATTCTATTCAGTATGAGAATTTTAGTTTGCAAGTATCAAATTTAAGTGAAGAAAAATTCTACAATTTATTTCGAGATCTATGGTTTGCTTTTGAGCTACCAAATGATTTTGATGGATTGTTGATGAGTTACTTCGATAAAAATAATAAAATAAAATTTATAGCAGATCTGTATAGTCAAATAAATGAAAAAGAAAATAAAATGCTTTTGCATTTTGATGAAGATTCATCGTCTTTATTCAGAAAAACAAATATAAAAAATGAAAAAACGAAAGTAGAGCTACTTTTTGAACAATATAAAAAACATAAATTTATATATCATAAAAATTTGTATGACCCACAGGATCCAAGTCTAGACCTATCTTTTTTTATAGATAAAAAATTTAATTTCAATTTTTTCACTCATAAAGATGACGAGACATATTCTATCCTTCCGTCAATAATTTCAATTTTGTTGACTGGTGTATTTATAATTATCACAATTCTCACTCTAGCGATTTTTACAGCAATATATCTTGATTTATTTATTGATAATGAAAGTTATAAAATAACAAAGATTTTTAAAAGTTTGTTCTTGATAATTCTTGAATTTTATCAATTTTTGCCAGAGATTTTATTAGCGATTATTTCATTTTCTTTTTTTATTTATACGCTAAATATTGAGAATAATTCAATTTT
>CAIPFW010000180.1 GCA_903864455.1 uncultured Anaplasmataceae bacterium
TAAAATATTTTATAATTTTTTAATAAGTTGGTTCTTTGTTTACCAACTCATTACTGTGATTTTACTTATTTTCAACAATTGCATAAGTTTCAAATGTATCTCCAATTTGAAAATCTGTATAATCCTTCAAAGATACCGCACACTCAAGCCCTTGCTTCACTTCACGAACATCTTCTTTGAGACGTTTTAAAATTCCAACTTTAATACCCTCAGAAATTATCTTATCTTTTCTTTTTACTCGAACGAGCGATTGAGTAGTAATTGAGCCATCAGCTACCAAGCAACCGGCAACTTTTCCAACGCCACCAATATCGAAAATTTGTTTAATAATCAATTTACCAATATACTTCTCGATTTCCTGCGGTTTTAATTTATTCTCAATCATATCCTTCACATCATCAATTAATTGATAAATAATTTTGTAAGTTCGAAGTAGAATTTTCTCTTTCGATACTAAATTCATAATCGACGCAGGAACATTGATGTTGAAGCCCGCAATAATTGCTCCTGAAGTTTTCGCTAAAGACACATCAGACTCTGTCACGGTTCCTGTCGCAGCATGAATAACTTTAATTTTTAAATCATTGCTATTCAATTTTTCTAAAGAATATTTCACAGCGTCGATAGTCCCTGCAACGTCAGCTTTAATGATAAATTTTAATTCTTTTTCTTCGTTGTTTTGCATTCCGCTTAATATATTAAATATATTAATTTTCCCAGATTCCTCACGACTTTTCGTTTCTTGCTGTCTTTCTGTGACTCTCGCAAGCTCCTCTAAAGTGGTTTTTGCCTCTTTTTCATTAGCCATCACGATAAATCTTTGACCTAAGGCAGGAGCATCCTGAAATCCAAAAACCTCAACCGACATTGATGGCTCTGCATTTTTAACAGGTTTGCCCCATTCGTCATTCATCACGCGAACTTTGCAAAATTTATCATTTGTAATCAAGCAATCACCAACATGCAATGTCCCATGCTGAACCAATAAAGTTGCGCAAGTCCCTTTAGCATTATTGATTTTTGATTCAATAACCAGCCCACAAGCCTTAATATCATAATCAGCCTCAAGCTCCATAATCTCAGCTTGAAGTAAAATTGCTTCTTCCAATTTATCAAGATTGGTTTTATTTTTTGCAGAAATTGGAATCGCCATTATTTCTCCGCCCATTTGTTCAACCACAACATCATGTTGCAAAAGTTGATTAATAATGTTTGTTGGCTCACCGGAAATTCTATCGATTTTATTAATCGCAACAATCATCGGTGCGCCCGACGCCTTGATATGATTGATAGACTCTATCGTCTGAGGCATCACGCCATCATCAGCTGCAACTACTAAAATCACAATATCCGTCGCCTGAGCACCACGAGCACGCATCGCGGTAAACGCTTCATGACCAGGAGTATCGATGAATGATATTTTTTTACCAGATTTCGTGATGATTTGATATGCACCAATATGTTGAGTGATTCCACCGCTTTCGCTCGCAACTACGTTTGATTTTCTAAATGCATCGAGAAGTGATGTTTTTCCATGGTCGACATGCCCCATAATAGTCACAACGGGCGGTCTTTCTTTGAGATTCTTTTCTGATGCGATTCGCTCATTAATTAAGGAGTTGATTGTTTTAAAAGCTTTCATGATTGGCGTATGACCAAATTCCATTACCATCAGCTCAGCCATATCTGGACTTAAAATATGATTTTCATCAAATCGCTTTTTCTCCATCTTCCCTAGAACTTTAGCAACTTCAGTAGCTTTTACGTTCATCATAGCAGCCAAATCTTTAATCGACATTTTATCGTCAATCACGACTTCCTGAACTATCATTTGCTTTTCCTGCTTTCTCATATTTCGATTTGGCTTTGGTCTTTTGCGAATCCAAGGTTTGCTCAGCATATCCCCCTGAATATCATTGTCATCAGTGGATATAGTAAGTAATCCCGCTCTTAAATTTTCATTTTTTTTCTTCTCTCTGAGCGCTGCAACCCTCGCTCTTTCTCTCTCCTCCTTCTCCATCTCTTCTGTTCTTTTGCGTTTTTCGAGCAACTCTTTTGCATTTAAAGTTGAGACATATTCCTTAACAACTTCTCCATCCTTGGATTTTATCATTTTAAAATCTTTATGAGTTGCAGAAACCTCAATCTTCGCCTCCCTAACACCTTCAATTTGAACAATCTCATCATCATTTTTGATTATCTTGATAACTTTTTGTTCTAATGGCGTATCTATAACAGCGACAATTGTATCATCTTTTGTCAGCGCCTCTTCCGCATAGGATTTTTCTTCAATTTTTGCTTTTGTTTTATGACCTTCGTCATCAAGTGAATCTTGTAAATTCTCATTCAAAGGCAATTGATCTTCGATTGGCTTTGCTTCGACCTCTTCATTGTATACCTCTTCCTCATCCTCAATATTAATATTATTTTTTGAAGCCAGAAGTTTAGATAAAGATTGATTGCTTGTATTATAAACACTCGTTTGATTTCTATTTTTGAGTGCGTCGAATCGAGCCTCCTCTTCAATTTTATTTAACTTTCCGCTATTTTTTTGAAAGCTACCGCCACCAAATTTCTTGTCATCATTCTTATTTCGAAAGCTACTATAAGATGTTGTTTGATTTCTATCGGGCGTAAAACTTCTTTTTATGTCCTGAGATTTATTATTTTCTGAGTTTATAGATTTCAAAGGGTCAACTTTAATTTCATTTCCAAGATTCAACTTCAAAGTTCCACCACCTAACTTCAAAGTTCCTTTATCTTTCTCTGTATTGTTTCCTGTCATTTATTTATATATAAAAAATTAATCTATCAAACCAGTTTTTTTTCTTGCAGCAATAATAATCTCTCCAATTTCGTCTTCGTTTATTTCACTTTTTCCAATTATATCAGAAACCTCACCAACATCTAAATCTGCCAATTCAGTTAAGCTTTTGATATTTGAATCAATAAATTTTAAGACAAAATCATCTTCGTTGACATACGAGCGAAGAAAATCTATATATTCCTTATCAACTTCAGATGTCTTTTTTTTGTATTCCTCTTCGATATACTCAATCGCACGATTTTTAATCTCTTCAGCAAGACTTTCATCGAAATATTCGATTTTCATAAGTGATGAAACCTCGCTCTGTGCAACTGCTTTCAATGATTTGAAGCCACTTGAAGCGAGTAATTGTGCGATAATTTCTTCAACATCAAGTGCAACTTTGAAATCTTCAACCAATTTTCTGAATTCATTCAATTTTTGCTCAGTGTCAACAGTATCGCTCACCATTGCCACTCTCATTTTTAAAAGACGGCTCAGGAGCTTCGTATTGCAACCAAATTTTCCAATCGCACTACTCAAATCTTGATCGGGCACAGCGATTGTGACTTTCTGATCTTCTTCATCAACCATAATTCTCAATGGCTTGACGGGTCTCATAGCATTTTTGATGAATTCAACCATGTCTTGAGAATCTTCAACGATATCAATTCTCTCGCCTTTGAGTTCCTCGGAAATTGATTTAATTCTCACACCTTTCACACCAACGCATGAACCAACAGGGTCGAGATTTTTATCCATTGAGTGAACTACAACCTTGGCTTTTATACCAGGCATTCTTTCAATCATTTTGATGATGATTTGCTCATCACGAATTTCTGGCACCGATTGCTTGAGTAATTCCGCCAAGAACATAGGGTGAGTTCTTGAAGCTATGACTTGATATTTCGCAAACTTATCATCGGAAACGGATTTAATATAAACCTGGATTATTTGCTCCAAAGAAAATCTTTCTTTATTTATCGTCTCAGCTCTCAAACCACGCCTTTCTTCAACTGGTTCATTGTCGAAGTTCATATCAGATGGCAAAAGTATTTCACCGTTGTCATAAATCAATATATAGCCTTCTTTTGCAAATCTTTTCACTACTGCAGATATGAGCGTTCCTTGCTTTTGCAAGAAAAAATCATATTTTTGTTCACGACTCAGAACATTAATCTGTCTTGCAAAATTTTTATTAAAAGCTTTAATTAAATCTTTTGATTTACTCAGATTTGCCCATGCGTTCTCTATAATTCTTGGAATAATATTTCCAACTTTTGTCATCGAGTCGATTTTTCTTGCGTCGCTCAATTTCATCGCACGATAATGAATAGTTTTTTTTGGCTTCTCAACGACTTCTTGGTCATTTCGGTGCAAATATTGAAAATTCTCATCATCATTGTCGTCTTCTTCTTCGTATAAAATTGTGTGCTTCTCGTTATACTCCTCATCGGCAACAACTTTACACAATTCGAAAATATTGATTACACCTGAGTCATGATTAATATTTACAGAAACCTTGGCATTACCATAAGCAGCGACCAATGATTTGATGATCGCGGTTTCCATCGCTTCGAAAGTTTTATCGGAGTCGATTTTTCTTTCAGTTGCGATATTTCTTATATTTTTTGGTATTTCATGGTTTTGAAGTTCATTTAGCATTTTTTACCGAAAATTCAATAAATTAAAAAACAAAGATTATTTTAAAATAACAATACCAAAATGTTACATCATTGATGATAAAATGCAAGTGAATTAATTTGTTAAATTAAGGAAATTTTCTCAAAAAAGAATTTTTTTATCTGAGTGTTGTTCGCTTGAAATATGTTTATATTTTTATCATTCTAAGTCTAGAAAAATAACTTATTCATCTTTAATGAAACATCTTATTCACTTATTTTCAATCATTACTCGTTATCGTTATGGCATATTTAAGTAAATTTTACATTCATTATGAATACACCTGAAACACAAGCAATAATTACGCAACTTTTTGCAAATTTAAATATTGGAAAGCAGTGTATCGATAATCCTTCTTCTTGCACAGTTACATATCATGTCGCTAATAATGATAATAGCGGAAAATGTGTTACTGAAAATTGCGCATCTTTGTCTGTTGAACAAATCAACCTTGTGGATTTGTTGAATGCTTTTGCAGATATTAATAGTGCAAAATATGTCACTATGAATGATTTTGATGCTTTAAGAATAAAGAATAATGATGTATTTAGCCAAATTGCAACGGAATTTATGGTTTTAAAAGAATATTCTTTTGCTCAAACAAACGCCATGAATGAAATTATTGAATGCATTAGCTCTTTTCAACCTCTCGATAAATCAAAAATTTCAAATGCTTTGAAGTATAATTTTGATGCTTTGGACTATAATCAATTCTCAAACAATCAATTTTTAGAAAAAAAAATCGAGATTACCAATGATGAGCCCGAAATAATTCACGATAATAATATGAACATTATTCCTGAAGAAATTGTTTACGATAGAATTATTCCCGAAGAAATTACAACTTCTCACTTAATTGCACCTGAAAATCTTGCAGTGGTAGGGATTTTTTCTGATGATATTCTGCTTGCAATCAAACAATTGTTCGAAGAGGCAAGAATACTCCCTGAAAATCTTCAAACATTCAGTCCATCCCTCTCGCTTGAAAATATTATCGTTCCAAAATCATCAGGCGAGAAAAATATTATTTATGAGATAAATAAAGGAAATTTTCTCGAAAAAAGCGATGTTTTTTTACTAAAAAATGATAATCCATATGATGCTCAAGATGAACAAGTGCAATCCGTGAATCTTGATATGGGAACTTTCAAGAATTTTTTAGTTGAAATTGGCGTGAGTGTCACTTCGATTTAGAGAATGATATCGTTATACAGTTTGAAGTTGAAGTGCTTCATTCGTATCTTTATTCGGTTCCGAAATATTATATTAAATAATGTTATTGACGATTTTTTCTGAATCCTGAGATGTTTCACTCATCTCTAGCTCTGTCTCAATATATTCTATACAGGCCTTGACGCTTTCTTGGGAATCTTTTACTGAGTATTTTTGAGTCAAAACATTCACAAGAACATTGAAAAAACCGCAAACAACTTTCCCTACTAAATCCATACCCAATATCAAATATTTACCGACATTTTTTTTTCTCATCATCTCGCTGATAGACAATATCGCCCCCTGCGGCATCAAGAAATTAATTGTCATCAAAAGAGCGAGTTTTTTTAACTGACTTTCGTTACCCTCAGTTTCATATTGCTTTAAAAAAGTTTCTATTCTTTTTGTCATCGTCGCCATAGCAACGATACACATGGATCTAATGATTGTTGTATTTTCATAATTACGTTCACCAAGAAAATGAGAATACAAAAAACTACCATAATAGATGGAAATCGGAACGAGACACCATTTGATAGAACCAAAATAAGATTGCTTTTTTCTTATTGTTTTCAAAGAATAGCTTGGGTTCATTATTTGAGTTGAAGTAAATTTTAAACCACTATCTGTATTTGCATTCAATAAACTACACATATTGTTGATCATTAAATCATGCTCTTTTTGCTTCATTAATGAAAAATCATAACTCATATAAGAAGTTCCGATGGCCAAAGTAAGCAGCGTATAATATTTGAAATACGCATCTCTCGGAAGGAAGGTAAAACCAACAGTTCCATATGTGAGACCTATGACATCAAGATTTTGTGCTAGGCATGAGGCATTTTGAGCAACTGCTGTCCAAAATAACATCTGGCTTCTAGAGTATCTTGAAATCTTATGAATATGATTATCATACTCCTTTATATAATTTTCAATATATGATTTTTGCGCTCCATCGCTCCGGACAAAATGATCGTATTCTTCGCAAAGCGCTTTGTAAGACTTATCCAAAATTCGATATTTTCTTTTATTAACGCTATAATCGCTATTTTCAAAAAACCTAAAGACAAAAAGATTAATTTCTGGTCTGTATTTGATATTTTTTTTCTGAGCTTCGATCGAAGATCTTGTCTCTCTGAGTACATTTAAGAAGTTCCTCAAGATATTAATTTGGTCTTGAAATTTTGAATCTAAAGCATTTTGAGTTTGCAATATCTTATAAAGCAAATATCTTCCATAATTACTTTCAATAAACACCTCCGATTCTATAGGTTTTGGAGTGCGTATTATTGCTTGTAAAGTTCCTAATACACCTATGGTTTTATAAAAAAGATTTTTCGGAGTAAATTCTTTCTGAATATATTTTGAAATACTTTTATTGTTACGCAGCGCTTGATTAAATTTTATCGTATTGAAAGTGAGGAAGCTAATTTGCATCAACGAAGCAATTGATCCGAATGATAAATTTATAATATTTAATGGGCTGGTATCGATATTACTCATAGTTGAGTTTAAAATCGTTTGATTTGTTTGATTTGAGATATACGAATTGTTTATATGTGATGAATTTGTAATGCTCAATGTTTCGTTGCCTTCTCTATGAAATTTCGAAAATATATCATATGCAGTCAAAACACAACTCAATGCTGTAAAAAGCAATATGATTTTTGAGATGATGCTATGTAGAGTGAATGTGCGTTTTTTTCTCTTTTGATCTTGATTTTCGAGAGCATTGAGATTTTCTTCAATCCCTGATTGAGTAAATAATGATTCATTTTGTTCTTGGTTTTGATTTGGTTGCTTTGATAATTTTCCTTTCTTATTTTTTTTGTTTTGTTTAGTCATTATGAAAATTTTTTATAAATTCGCTTTTGTAATTATATATATTAATAATTATTGTCAACAGAAATAATTATTATTTTTTCAAAAAAAGTTACTTTTAATGATTAAAATATTTTACAGTTTTGATGTTTTGAGTAAATTGAATAAGAATTTGATAAAAAAATGGTGGGTCTGAGAGGACTCGAACCTCCGGCCTTACGCTTATCAGGCGTACGCTCTAACCA
>CAIPFW010000181.1 GCA_903864455.1 uncultured Anaplasmataceae bacterium
CACTGAAAAAATAAAAAACCTCTTTCGAAAAAAAATCAATGGATTTTCATATTTCAAAAAAAATAGAGAAAAATCTTTTCTGCGAAATTCAATTTTATCTCGAAGTTGGCGACGATTTTTATTCCAAGGAGTAGAAAAAGATACAAATCTTTATATAAAAAAAAACTTTTATTTTTTATCGTGCATTGAAATATCCGCTCTACACAAAAATAACAAGCGAGATTCATTTTTTGATTTATTCGACGAGCTACCAATCACTCGCAGGATTGCAGAAAATTATCTTTTTTGGCTTCAATTTAAAAGGCAATCGAGTCAAGCTTTTGTAGAAAATACACCAAATATTTCAAAAATCTTGAATTGCGTGATTGAAATTATCGAATATCTTTTTATTCTTTTATTTCAACTCATCTTTCTTACAATTTTCGCTTCACTTGAATTGTGTTTTGATATTACAAACCAGCTATCTATTTTGAGTGAAAAAATTTCTATGCTTTTGAATGGTTTCGATATTTTGATAGATGATTTGATTTTTTATATCGAAGAAAGAGTTGAAAAGATTGAAAGTATTATTTCTTCAGAGATTGAATTCGAATGTTTCGATTGTCTTGAAGTCTCGACTCTTGAGATGTCGAGCTTGAGCCTATAATTTCAGCTATTAAAATTTAGCTATATTCTAGATTTTCTCCAAAATCGTATTTAATAACTTAGGGTCGAGAGTTAAAAATTTACTATCATGCATTTTTATCGCATTCTCAATTGTGGATATCTTGTTTGAATCATATTCAATCACTATAAACCATTTATCATTATTTTTGATGTATTTTGAAAAAATCTCTTCAACCTTCAAAACCAAATCTTGCTCATCCTTTCCTATAAAACAAATCCTCGTTCTATCGTTGCATATATTCTGCTTTGTTGTGATAAATGGGTTGAGCTCGAGCAATTTATCGATTAACAATTGATCATTTTCTATCTTTACGACGTCAGCATCTTCGATATAAATCGATGATTTATGCTGAGCGAGAAACTTTTTATTTGATTCAATTTTTTGTCTATTTTTTTCAAAATCATCATTCGTATTAATCCAAAGTTCATTGTTTTTATTCCCTTTATCTTCATTATAAAAATTCAATTGCAATAAAAATTGATGACCAAAATAATGAGCTTTTTGCAAGATCTTTTCATTAAAAGTTGAAAAACCTAAATTTACACTTTCTGGCAATTCGAATAAATGAGCGATTTTTGAATTATCGGTTTCATCAATATTGAATATCACATATGACACACTATGTGTGAATTTATTGATATTTTTAACAAACGAAAGATTATTTTCAGTTGATAAAAGGAATTGATTTTTTTCTTTGTTGAAATTTGTATTAATTGTAAAAATTTTATTTGTTTTTTTCGCTGAATCAAGATTACCATTCGTTGATGTGAAGTTCATAATTAAACTTCCGAAGAATAAAATAAAAATTACGACGAAACTCAATAAAAAAGTTTTATTTTTTAAAAAAGACATTTTATACCAATAATTTATATTACTATACGTTTTATTATATATTATTATTTCATAATTTTTTCAGGATCGATTGTTTTTCCATTTTGCCTCACAGTGAAATATAAAACATTTTTTTCACCATTTGTCTCACCAATCGTTTGACCAGCTTTTATCTCTTTATTGAGCGATGTTTTGATATTGCCATTATAAGAATATGATGATATCAAGCCATCATTATGCTTCACGATGATAGTTTTGTGTGATGAATTCTCACCATCAACATAAATAATTTTCCCATCGCCAGAAGATTTTACCTGTTTATCGGAAACTGCGAACGTCATTCCATCATCAAGCTCTGAGCTTTGCCCTTTGCCGTATTTCGTCAAAATGAGTCCGTTTGCTGGCTTCAGAATTGATAACGATGGTTTTGATGATATTGGTTGCACTGGTATTTTTTTCTCATCTTTTTTTATTATTTTCGTTGGCTCTGTCGAGGGGGTGATTTTTTTTTCCTTTGCTTTGTTTGATTCGATGATTTTCGTTGCTGGTTTTTTTAATAAGTTGTTATTTGTCTCAATTTTTTTAATTTCTTTTTTTATTTCTATTTTTTGAGGTTGAAAAACTTCTTCTTTTGTCTCGATTTTTTGATTTTTTACTTCGCTAAAAATATTATTCCAATCCAAGTCTGATTTCTCTTCATCAATCTTAAAGTCCGTTTTTGACTCGCTTTCAATCTTCTGAATCTCTGTACTTTCTACTAAATTCTCAACAGGTGGTAGTTGGTATGGGTCAAAGACTTTCTTTTCTATCTGTTTTTCATCAGCAAAAACTTGATTATTGCTTTCTTCATTTTCAATATGTCTGTATTGTTGTTTTTTATATTTATTATTATTTGTATAATAATTTTCCATGCCATCAATTGGTGCTGGATTTTGCAGGCAACCGCTCATCATAAACAAAGATGTAAAAAGAGTAGCAAAACTTTTATAACGCATAATATATGAATATATTTTATTTTACTTTA
>CAIPFW010000182.1 GCA_903864455.1 uncultured Anaplasmataceae bacterium
AAATTTTATATCTTGTAAAGATTTTGTTATCATCCTCAGTAAAGAACTGCAAAATATCATTAAGAATCACTTAATACCATTCCGCTTTTTTCAACAAAGCATATGCCGGCTGTAGCAATTTCGATACTTCCGTTAATTTTGTCACCATATCAAACTTTATATTTTTCTTTCCGATTTTTTCATTAAGCTCATCATTCAAACTTTCCTGAGTGACTGAATATTCTTTATTTTCATTTACAATCATTTTTTGAACTTCTTCAGAGAGAAGGAATGATATGAATTTTTCAGCTAGTTCTTTATTTTTTGAATTTTTTAATAAACCAACAGCACTAAAATTTATATGCGTTCCTTTTTTATTTTGATTTGGAAATATTACACCAACTTTTTCAGCAAGATCTTTGTTTTTTTCATCGTTTGAAAGCAATAATCTAAAATAATAATAACTGTTGACTAAAGCGATTTCACCATTTCCAACAGCGAGCGATTTGATATTTTCTGTATCAGAGCCACTTGGATCTCTAAAAGCATTTTTTCTTAAATTTTTAACAAAATCATTGGCAAAATCTGGCTCCGTAAACATCATATAAGCAACAAAAAATTGATTATATGGACTTGAAGCAGGGGTTAAAAGCGTTTTTTTAGCAAAAAGCATCTCTCCATCATCACCCTCTCTTACCAAATCATTGTAATTATTTACTTCATTTTCGATATTGTTATTTTTTTTCGAATAAGCTATCACTCTCGCTCTAAAAGAAATTGCAGACCAATAGCATTCACCATCTAAAAAAAATCTGTCTATATTTTTGTAAAGCTCACAGTCAGATTTTTCCAGTAAATTATTTTGCTTAGCCTCTTCAATAGAGCCAGCATCACTTGTAATCAATAAATCGACACTTGATTGCTGATTTTTTAATGATTCTATTAATTTATATACATTATCATTTTTAAAATTGACCTTTACTCCATTTTCTTCAGAGAATTTTTTAATAATCCCAGATAAAAATTCTTCCTTTCTCGACGAATATATGTTTAATTCTTTGATTTCAAGTGGCGACGACTCAATTAATTCATTCAAGCTCTCAGATGATTCTACAATTTCCTCAGCATTGAGAAAATTAGCGAAGAATAAACCAAAGCACAAAAGTAGAATATGTTTTTTCATTTTAGGAGATATTATTTTTATTTTAAAATAACATTTAACTTCTCAGTAATCAATAACAAATTTTACCCTCCATCGCAACTTATAATCCAAGAGAATTATTCGAAAATCTCGCTTACTTACTTATTTACTTACTTACTTATTTACTTACTTACTTACTTACTTACTTACTTACTTACTTACTTATTTCTATAAAACCCATTGCATTTCTTTTAAAACTTTAAAATTCCGTATTTTTATCGAAAAACTTCAAACTCACTTCGATTTCCTTCTGTAATGTGCCTTAAAATGCGATTTATTTTCACGTGCTCTTTGAGTTTTAAATATAAAACAAACGAAATGGGTTTGATAAGAGGCTCTAATAAATAGTGAGCACTATAAAAAATGAAATTCATTTTTTGTATTAAAATTACTTTTTTAATTTTTCAGCAATTTTTCTTACAATATTCTCTAACTTGTCAAACCTAGCTTCCAATTTATCAAATCTTTCTTCTAATTCAGAAAAATCACTTTCCTCTTCATCCTCATCTTCGTTCAAATCCTTCATCGTATCTTTTAAATTACCCATCAAACTATTTAAAGTTTTTTCCATTTCTTCAGGATTTGTATCACCTTTAGATAAAGCATTTGTCAATTGACCAAGATTTTTTTCCAATCCTAGATATTTTTTCTTTTCAGATTCTGGAATATCAGGATTCTCCATCAATTGTTTCGTTAAACTTTTAAATTGACCTTGAACTGACTTTGTTACATTGTTGACTTCGCCAAGCATTGTTTGCAACATATTTTCAGCTTCATCTTCCTCCATATCATCAATATTATCCATTTTCTTCATCATATTTTGCATTTTCGACATCAACGCATTCATGTCAGAAGAATCGCTAGAGGAATCATTATCCTTAGGAATTACCTTCAATTTTTTATCGTTATCATCAAACTTTTTATTCATCTACAAACCTTTAAAATAGTTACTATATTCTATAACAATAATTGTATAACAAATCAACTTAATTTTTTACTAAAATAAAATTTCCATCGTATAAAGCTTTGTAATTATCATTAATCGCTTTCGATAAAAGATGATCTCTGTATATCAAGTCTACCTTTTTTTGATCTAATTCATTTACTTTGTTCGTCTCAATCTGGCAAAAACCTATGATATTCATATCACTCTCATCTTTATATGCGAAAATACCTCTATCCGTATCTTTACTCAAAATCACACTTCTCATTCCTTGATTCAATTCATCAACCTTGAAATTACT
>CAIPFW010000183.1 GCA_903864455.1 uncultured Anaplasmataceae bacterium
ATCTGCATATCTGGACAAAACTTGAAAATTGCTATTCAATCATAAAAAGGACAATTTTCTCAATGATAAGAAATGATGGCTTTGAAATGTCGGGATACTTGGCGTTTTTGACACTCATTTCAATATTTCCATGCACAATTTTTGTAGCAAAAATACTCGCATTGTTCAACATATTCTTACTATCTCATGAAAATTCAACATTCGGACAAAAAATTATCGATGATTTTATAGGCTCATTCGATTTTTTGACAAATCTACCATTACAAACTTTGAAAGATGAAATAAAAAAAATTCTCATCGTCCCACCAAAAGCTTTGATAAATTTCGCAATTATAGGAATATTATGGACTTCATCATCAGCAATGCAGGGTCTCAAAACAAGCTTGAACAGAGCATATTGCGTTCCAAATAAAAAACCATATGTAATCATAAGATTGTATTCCATTCTTCAATTCATCATCGTAAGTTTCGTAACAATCATTATCATATCGGCAATAAGCATCATCCCCCTCATTGCAGAAAAATTTCATTTCGAAAATTTTGAATATTTTAGCTCATTTAAAATTGGAATTTTTATTTTATGGTTTTATGTCATATGGCTCAATAAAATGCTTACAAATCGATCTTTAAAATTATCGCAAATCTTCTTTGGTTCAACAATCACGGTGGTAGCATGGTTTATCAGCTCAAAGATTTTAATGATTTATTTCACGAAATTCCTTCAATTCTCTATTATATACGGCTCTTTAGCGAATATAGTCTCAATATTGTTATTTTTTTATGTGATATTTATTTGCTTTATTTTTGGTGCAGAATTGAATAATCAAATTGAAAAATTTTTATCAAGAAAAGACTAATTGGTAATTAATACACTAAAAAAATATAAATTTTAATTTATACAACTGAATTTAAAAAAAATTAAAATATTCTTGACAATGAATTATTAATTATGTATTGTGTTATTAGTTAACTTTTTTAAAGAAACAAATATGTCTCCAAATAATCACAATAGTCATTCTCATAATGATCAAGAATCGAATAAATTTGTAAACTCGAATCGTACATTCTACAATTCTGTTCAAAAATTTATAAAGAAAGTAAAAAATACATTTAAAAATCAAGAAACTTATAAAATCGATAATCACATCGATGCAATGAAGAGCAGTAAAAAAAGCAATGCTGTTGACTCTCAAGATACAGCTTTCAACTTTCTAAAAGATGTTTGGATTTTTTTCTGTAAAGCTGCGAGCTTTATTATTAAAGCATCCCGCACTCTTTTTGACATCGTAAAGCCTCATGCAATCAAGGCATTTAATAAAACTAAAACATTCTTCAAAAAAGCTCATAAAGTTTTAATTCAAAATGAAAACGGAATGCTTCATTTTAATAAAGAAAACCAAAAAGAATCTTTTTGTAGAATTATTGGGATTCTTTCTGCAACGCTATCTTTAGCTTTAACAGGTGCGCTTGTATATAATTTTGCAAAAACTTATATAGCAAATAGCAAAGCAACATATTATTGGGACCAAGCAAGTTATTTTACAGAAGCGAGTGTTGCATGCGTTATATTAATATCTTTGTTACTTGTAATTACAGGAATTTTCTTGTTTACCGCCAATCAAGCAAAAAAAGAAAATAAAGTTGACGTTAATATTAATATTAATACAAGTGATGAAGGCAGAAAAAGTGAACAGACTTGTTGGATAATCATCCAACCTCAACGTCGTTATCATTACCATAGATGTTATGTACTAAACTAAATAGAATCACGTATATGTTAATCAAAGCTATGTC
>CAIPFW010000184.1 GCA_903864455.1 uncultured Anaplasmataceae bacterium
AATGAAGAAGAAAAGTTAGAATTTAAAAAAAATACAAAAAATAAGGAAAGGAATATAAAAATCTCGATTCTCATTTTTAGTATTTTTATTGTTTTTTCTTTTTCCATCATCCATGTTCTCATTTTAAAAAAAATCACTGAGCTAGAGAAAATAATGAATAAAACTTTATCGCAAAAAATACTTTCTCATAGCATGAATTATTTCAATCATCTTGTGATGTCAATTATTGTGATTCTTGGTGCATATCTCGCGGCATCAATTTTAAGGCCAATAATGCGTAATTTTTCTGAAAAAATCATTAAAAATAAAGAAAATAAGATAAAAAAGAAAACCACTCTTGGTCTTGCGATTTTATCTTATGGATTAACTGTTGGTTTGTTTGCATTATCGACTTATGTAACGAGTATTTTCAATTCAGTCGATCCCAGCAATATAACGAAAGTTTTTGGATACGATGTTTTAAAAACTCTTGTCATAATTGCAGGAGTAATTTCAAATGGATTAGCGTGTTATTTTATATTTCAAGGAATTTCTAGCTTCAATGATTCGGAAAAATTATTAGCAGGATTGATGAATGAGACCGAAAATTCAGAGAATGATGGTAAAAAAAATGATGCTATAAAGTTAGCAAATGTTGACAAAGCCATTCTTCGAAACAAGATAATTGGTGGGATTCTCATTACCAGTGGTGCTATTGGAATGACCGGCTTGTTATCAACTTTAATATATGCTGAGGTAAAAAATTTAGATAAAATCTCTAATTTTATAAAAAAGCCAGAGTTTCTTGCTGGCATCTCCATGCTCGTTGCAACTTTTATTTTACTTGGAATTTCTTTTTATGGCAAAATGAATTTTCTTGAGGGCGAAGTTGAAAAATTTAAACAAAGTAATTCTACTCAGAAAGATGATGCCTCAAAGAATTCTTTTAATATCAAGTCCTTAAAAGATGCATTAAAATCAGATTCCGTCTTTACTTCGCCAACTCAAGGATAAAATTTAATTATAAAAATTACTTCCCTAAAAGGGTTTCACCTTTCATAATTTTATCAAGTTGCTCTTTATCTAGCGTCTCAAACTCTAGCAACGCCTTGGCTATTCGCTCAAAAGCGTCCTTATTATCAACGATCATTTTGAGTGCTTTTGCATAAGAATCATCGATAAGTATTTTCACCTCCTCATCAATCATCTCTGCAGTTTTATCAGAAAATGTGCTTTTATCATGCTCATATATCGAGTCGCTAGAGCCATAATAAATCATACCAACTTTTTCGCTCATACCCCAATTATAAACCATGGATCGAGCGATTTTTGTTACAAACTTGATATCGGACGACGCGCCACTTGTGATTTTATCTGGCCCATAGACAATCGCTTCAGCTGCTCTACCACCCATACCAATGATCAAATCAGCGAATAATTTTTCTTTCGAAACTGAAACTCTATCATTTTCTGGTAATCTCACAACCATTCCGAGTGCTGAACCACGAGGTAATATAGTTGCTTTATAGACAGGGTCTGTCATCTCCAAAAGTAGTCCAAGAACTGCATGCCCTGCCTCATGATACGCTGTTAATTCTTTTTCCTTCACCAGCATCACCATTGACTTTCGAGCCACTCCCATCAAAATCTTATCTTTCGCTTCGTCAAAATTTTTCATCAAAACGACTTTTTGATTTTCTTTGGCCGCTCCTAAAGCAGATTCATTGATTAAATTCATCAAATCAGCTCCAGAAAAACCTGAGCTTGCTCTTGCAACGATCTTTAAATCTACGTCAGGTGCTAATGGAACTTTCGCTTTTTTTACATGAATACTTAATATTTCTTCACGACCATTTACGTCTGGCAAGGAAATCGTAACTTTTCTGTCAAATCTTCCGGGTCTCAATAAAGCTGGATCTAGAACATCAGGTCTGTTTGTCGCCGCAATGACAATCACTCCAGAATTTGCTTCAAAACCGTCCATTTCAACTAAAAGTTGATTTAAAGTTTGCTCTCTTTCATCATTTCCACCACCAATTCCGACACCTCGAGCCCTTCCTACTGCATCAATTTCATCAATAAAAACCAAGCACGGCGATTGCTTTTTGGCATCTTCAAACATATTTCTCACACGACTTGCACCAACACCAACAAACATCTCTACGAAATCTGAACCAGAAATACTAAAGAATGGAACTCCAGCCTCACCAGCTATTGCTTTTGCGAGCAATGTTTTTCCTGTTCCAGGTGTTCCAATTAATAGCACTCCTTTTGGTATTTTGCCCCCTAAAGCTTGAAACTTCGCTGGTTCTTTTAAAAATTCTATAATTTCTATCAATTCTCCTTTTGCCTCTGAAATTCCCCCAACATCCTCCAATTTGTCTTTTACTAAACCTCCGCCAAACAATTTCGCTTTTGATTTAGAGAAACTCATCGCTTTTGAACTTCCAGCTTGTAATTTATTCATGAAGAATATCCACATTCCTATTAAAAAGAACATTGGTAGCCATGATAAAAATATGCTTCCAATGTAAAACAGAAGTGATTCTTCAGTTACGATTTCAATTTTGACTTTATGTTGACGCAATTCTTTCATTAAACCGTCATAATATAAAGCGTTTAATTTGAATTTTGAACCATCAATAAATTTTCCATTGATTTCATTTTGCTTGATTTTTACTTCAGCTACTTGCCCAGCTTCTACTGAATCGAGGAACTCAGATAGAACAATTCCTCGGATATTTGAGTTGAAATTTCCGTTAAATTGACCATATCCAACAAGTAATAACAATACTAGAACGAACCAAATAAAAAATTTTTGCAGAAAGCTTTTCATAGATTAAAAAAAGTTATTTAATTTAATTAAGTTTTTTAAATAAAAAACAATTATCGCAAGATAATATCAAAAAGTTTCCAAATTGTAAACTACCATTATTTTCTAATATTTTGATTCTTTGATATAAATCAACCAAATCTTCATAAAGAACTCTATTTGTTTTTTTTTCTCCGTGATGAGTGAAAATTTTTTTTAAAATTCGAAGAATAATCTCTATTGGCAAAGCAGAAAGTGAGTTTCGCTCTATATAAATTTCATTGTTTTTATTTATTTTGACTATTTTTTTATATTCAATATCTGTATAAAAATTTAAAGCGCTTGTCGTGTTTTTCATTTTTTTTGTCAGCAAAATTAAGCCTTTACTTTCAATATTGCAATGATTTTGTGATAATTGCTTTCTTGTTTTTGACCTCTCATATTTGTCGCTATTATTAGTCCTGTCCTCAAGCCAAAGATAATTATTTTTGCTCATGTAGTGCGATATCCATGATTTTGGAATCTCTAAAAATGGTCGAATGATTTGAATGTCATTCATGGCGTGAGTCGAATTTATACCCGATAATCCATCGCATCCAGCCCCTCTATTCAACCTCATCATTATGGTTTCTCGTTGATCATCGAGATGATGAGCTGTCATCACGACCTCTATATTATTTTTTTTGCAAAAATCGATGATTAATTTATATCGCATTTTTCTTGCATAATCTTGTTTATTGCCAGAAATTTCAATATTTTTCTCCAAATTTAAGCAAATGCATTCAAATAAGTGAAATTCTGCAATTTGCATCACGAAGTCGCATTCGAGTTGTGATTCTTGCCGAAAATTATGATTAATCATTATCAAGATTGGTTTATTATAAATATTATTTTTCCATAAAAAATCCTTCATAATATAAAATAGAGCGAGACTGTCTGAACCGCCAGATATTGCGATTGCAAATTTTTTTTGAATTGCGTTTAAAGTTAAATTTAAAAAATTTTTATTTTTTATGATTTTTTCGAGTGGCATTTTTGCATATTTTTCTTGAATGATATTATAACCGATATTCCGAATTCACAAAACTTACGCCAAAAATTATTTTTCACTCCCCTCTATCCCTTCCAAAAAATACTATTTAAGTTAAAATCATTTAATATAGAAAAATATTTTAAATGAATATTAACGTTTTATCGGACAATTCAATCAATAATAAAAAAGCGATAATTTGCTTCGACAATCATAATTTACTTTATAAATCTTATTATGCTGTGCCGAAATTTCACGATAATCATGGTCGTCCGACAGGTGCGATTCAGGGTGCTTTGAGCATAGTTTTTAAATTTTTAAATAAATATCCAAAAGCTCATTATTGCGTTGCCTCCGATTCAAAAGGTGGAAATTTTCGCCATAAATTATTCGAGCAATATAAAGCTCATAGAAAAGAAATTGATGAAGAATTGATAAAGCAAATTATATCCATGCCTGATTTTTATAAATCAATGGGAATGCCATTTTTTGCAACTCAAGGATTTGAGGCGGATGATTTAATTGGCTCATTAGCACAAAAGATTAAACGAAGCGAGGAATATGTCCTATTTATTGTCTCATCAGATAAGGATTTAATGCAATTGATAGATGATGAAAAAGTTTTTTTAATCGACCCGACAAAAGATATTATTTTTAATTCTGATGAAGTGGTAAAAAAATTTGGCGTTTTACCAAGCCAAGTTCATGACTATTTATCTTTAATTGGTGATGCGTCAGATAATATTCCTGGAGCAAAATCTGTGGGTCCAAAAACTGCTCTTAAAATTTTAAAATATGGCAAATTGTCTGATTTAATAGCAAATCCAAGCATTATCGACGATAAAAAGTTGAATAAATTAGTTGTTGAAAATATAGAGAGTATCATTTTATCACAAAAACTTGTAGCCTTGGAGTGCAATTTGGATGTCGATATTTCGAATGCTCACTTAGATTTGACTCATAATAAGCACTCTATGCTCAATCTTCTTGGTGAATATAGTTTACACGCATTGCAAAAAACATTTGAGAAATTGGTAAAAAAATTTGAAGGCGATGAAATTAGTATTGAAAATAATATCAGTAATAGCTCTGAAAATTCTTTTCATCAAAAAAATGCTGATAAAAAAGATTACAAAATCACGCCAAGTATTAGAAAAAAAATGGAAGAAAATGGTTTGATTGCTGTGAATTTTGATGCAAATGATAAAAAATTTAATGTATATTTTGATGAAAAAATTTATAATTTTGATGACGAGGATTTAGACGATTTAATAGATTTATTGAAAAACCCGATGATTCGAAAAATTGTATATAATCAACGAGCTTTGATTGAGAATTTAGGGCGAAAAATTCATTCTCTTTCAAATATTCATGATTTATCTGTAATTTTTTATCATCTTATTGGAACAAAGGCGAATAATGATATTCTAGATATTTTATATTATGAACAAATTCAATATCAAAATGCTACAAATTATATAATTTTCTATCTAAAATTGTATGAGTTAGGAATGAAAAAGCTTTTTCAGTCTCAACATCTTGAATATTTCGACCTTGATAGAAAGATATATAAAATTTTATCGAAGATGGAGAATATTGGGATTTTGGTCGATCGTGATGGGCTCGCAAATCTAGGAAAATATTTTGATGATTTACTGACAAATATTAAAGAAAATATTATTGATGAGACGGGCTATGATTTTAATATTTTATCGCCAAAGCAAACAAGCGATATTTTATTTAATAAATTAGAGATTTCGTCAAAATCTGTGAAAAAACTGAAAGGTGAAGGCGGTTTTAGCACGAGTCAAGAAGTGCTTGAAAATCTATCAAATGATGGAATTGTTGTTGCGGATTATATTTTACAATATCGTAGCATATATAAATTAAAATCGAGTTATTGCGATGGATTGGCGAATGAAATCGAGGAAGATGGTCGAATTCATACAAAATTTGAGTTGAATGGTGCCACGACAGGTCGAATTTTATCCTCAAGTCCAAATTTGCAAAACATACCGACAAAAAGCGAAGAAGGGAAAAAGATTCGCTCTTGCTTTGTGGCAAAAGATGATTACGTGTTGATATCGGCTGATTATTCACAAATTGAGTTGAGAATTTTAGCTCATATTGCCGATGTGAAAAATTTAAAAAAAGCATTTGATGAAGAAATTGATGTTCATCAACTCACAGCGAGCAATATATTTGGAATTCCATTTGAAAAGGTTGATAGTTTTTGGCGTTCAAAAGCGAAAGCTGTAAATTTTGGGATTATATATGGTATATCGCCGTTTGGTCTGAGCAAACAATTGAAAATTACGACGAGTGAAGCGAGTGACATTATAAAAAATTACCTCTTTCATTATGGTGAGATTAACGATTATTTAGAAAAAACGAAGAATTTCGCAAGTCAAAATGGATATGTGAGAACAATTTTCGGTAGAAATTGTTATTTGCAATCACAATTGAACGATGGAACGATAGCGATGCCAAAAAATTTCTTTGAAAAGCAGTTTTTTGAAAGAGCTGCAATTAATGCGCCGATTCAAGGCTCAGCTTCAGATATTATAAAATATGCGATGATAAAAATAGATAACTTGATTCTCGAGTCTCAATTTGAAACTCGATTATTATTACAAATTCACGATGAGCTGATTTTTGAATCACCAGAAAATGAAGTGGAAAATAT
The DNA here is from genome assembly GCA_903864455.1 of uncultured Anaplasmataceae bacterium. Classification (GTDB taxonomy): domain Bacteria; phylum Pseudomonadota; class Alphaproteobacteria; order Rickettsiales; family CAIPFW01; genus CAIPFW01. The sequence continues at coordinate 6,508 of CAIPFW010000184.1, forward strand.
ATCAAATCAAATCAAAAAAATTATGGAATCGATTGGTGATGAGATTTTTTTGAAATTGAAAGTTGATGTTTCGCAAGGAAAATCCTGGTTGGATTTGTGATTCAACTCACTTGCTAAAGATTAAATTCTCGATCTTCACTCTTTCCCTTATTTCCCCTAATTTTGTTCACAAAATTTCCAATTGCCGATTCTTCTAAATCGAGTGTTCCTTTTTTGAAAGGACTTTTGAGTTTAAATTCTTCTTTGTCGACAGGGATTTCAAATGACATAGCTCCACTCAAGTCATCTATTTTCTGAACCAAACCTTTACTCTCACTTCGTGGAAAATTAAATGGTTCCTCCTGGGATACTGCAGCTAGGAAATCACCTTGCGCTAACAAATGTGTTATTTTCTTACCAAGATCAAAAGATCCAAGAGCTGTAGCATTAGCCAAGCCTGCAGGCACTATGTGAACCAAATCACCACACACAGTAAGAGTCTTGCTGGATAATTCCGATAACATTTTTACTACTTCCCCAGGTGTTCTTACAATGCTTGATATTAATGGATGTTTTTTCATAAAATTGTTATTTTCTATCTTATTATTAATCAATTCAGCGCCTTTACCAACTAATTGCATCGGAAGTTTTGCAACGGCGAAGACAATTTTTGTTAATAATGTGATGAGTGAAAACACAGAGGCAAAAACTGTTGCGATCGCTTTACCAAAATTGATCCCATATGTCTTTAATTTATTCGGCTTAGTCATATTAACCTTTTTAAAAAATATATTTATTCA
>CAIPFW010000185.1 GCA_903864455.1 uncultured Anaplasmataceae bacterium
AATATAATCAATAATTAAAAACTATCATGACAAAAAATCACAACGAATTAAATATTCATTCCGATATTTTAAATAAAAAATCCGATCTTGGGAAAAGGCGCATATCCAGAATCGCCTCAAGTATAAAAAAAATTGTTGCAGAGATAGTTCATGGTGAGCTTGCTCAAACTTGCTCTGATTTCTCAGTAATCGAGGGATCTATGAGTCCTGATCTGAAATATGCTGATATCTTTATTGCTTTTTATGCGATAGATGATAAAAAAACTCAAGAAAATTTTTTAAAAGATTTAAATTACGATGTTTTTCATAGATATCAATCAAAATTTGCAAAAATTTCTTTAAAAAAAATAATCGCTCAAGGTATCACTCACAAAATGCGTTTAAAATACATGCCACAAGTAAGATTTAAAATCGCTGATGATGCAATGATGTATATTTGTTAAAATATTATTATATATTGAGATTTTATTGCTACCAAGAGAGCGCAATAATCGATAATACTGAAGTTATATTATTTAAATGAAGAATAGAATATGACTTTCACAAAATATACACTTCCTAGATTGATGTCATCAAAAATGACGGATCAATATAACGCATATTTAAAAAAAAGATTTAATCATATGCAGATTACACAATATACATCAATCACAAACTATCAATCAAAAATGAAAACCACTGGGAAAATTTTATTAGGTGAAGTAACGAATACAACAATGGGTAGAATTTCATTCAATCCAGCGCAACTCAATAGCGCAATTGACAGAACAAAAACTTTGTCAATTACTTTTGATGAAGACGAATGGACAAATCCAGAAACAAAGAAAAAACTTCCTCTTTCAACATTGTATTATTATAATGGCAATAATATTAAACAGTATATTTGTGATATAGAGTTTGATAATGAAGATATGCGAATGGACTTAATACCGTTATTTTCAATCAGTGTAAAAAATGAACTTTTTTTAGAAATCCTATATTTAGAAGGAGTATTAAAATATTACGGAACGTCTTCGGGGCAAAGACAATTTTTCTCAAATGATGTGCAAAAGGATCTTCCATTACTTCATTCTACAATAATCCCCCTTCTGTCAGGAAACGATGAAAAAAAACCAATTTCGATTCTTGATGAAAAAGAGATGCAATGGTATGGAAAATATTCAAATTTGAATTCAAATGTGATGCCAGCACAAATCGATTTATTAATTGGTGCAATAGACTACAACAATGATACAGGAGTTCAAGGCTCATCAAATTACATATTTGGTGATATGGATGTCGAACAATACGGATTAGATAAAAGAATTGGGGGTGTAGACATCAATATTTCTGCAACCGGAGAGCATCCGATTGTTATAAAAAATACTTCGAATAGTGTAGTATTTCAAGCAAATTTAGATGTAGCTAATTCGGGAGTAACAATAAGTGGTGGAAATTTATCATATGATTCGCTGTTTTATTATGTGAAAATATCAGGAATTTTGTCAAATTTCAGAGGTATAAGTATTACTACTGGTGAAAGCGATTCAAGATTTACAAAGCTGAAAAATAGAATTAATTTCATCAATCGTTTGCTTGGGCATACAATTCAATAAAGGAAAAATCAACTGTGTTTTTTCATATAAATCAAATTGAAATTATCTGATGATTTGGTTTTTTGAAAAATTTGCAATTTTCTTTGAAGGTATCTAATTTTCAAGTTTTAGATGGATATGATGCACTACTATATTCTTTAAGTCGGTATCTCCTCATCATTCATCTCTTGAGTTTTTGTGTCATTTTTATCTTTTTTGAAAAATTTTAAAATTTTTTGTATAAAAATCACAAAAAGCCCATTTGCTGTTACATTTCCTGTTGTAGCGACTGGATCAAAAACTATATAGATTGCCGTGATGAGACCAATCATCTCTGGCGTAAAGCCTAATGTTTTTTGTAAAATTGGAAGAGAGACCATAATAGTCCCTCCAGGAATTCCAGCTCCAGCAAATTTATTTAATACAAAAAATAGACCAAAAGTTGCAAATTCAAAAAAAGTTGGAGTATGAGCGCCGAATCCAGATATTATAATGAGCGCCATGATTGGAATGCAAATTGTATCCCCAAGCATATGCAGATTCATGCTAATTGGAATGATACTATTTGCCAAAACTTTATCCTTCGTGTTTTTCTCTGCAGCTTCAAGAGAAAGGGGTAATGCGGCTGCACTGGACATTGTGCTAAATGCTGTAAGCATTGCAGGGGCTATATTTTTAAAAATTTCTTTCAATCTTGTGAAATTAAACCATGATGCAACTAAAAACCATACTCCAAGATAAGCAATTAATAATCCAATCATTGATATAGAATTAAATAATTGGCTTTTTATCAAAGAAAAAAGTTCCCCTTCCGCAAAAAGCTTCAATAAAAACCCAGCAATAAAAAGAGGCAAGAAACGAACGAAAATCTTTGACATAAAAAACATCATTATTTTATTCATTTTATTTGCAACGCTTTCAATTTTTTTCAGTTGAAAAAGAGAGCATGAAATTCCCGTCACCAAACCAACTACAAGAGCCAATCCGTTACTTATGATTGATGGATTCATATCAAACATAAGTCCAAATAATTCAAATTGTGGAAATGAAAAAAGAAAAGATGGTTCGATTTTTCTTACAACATTATGAGCGATATCAATTTTTGTAGCATTGCCACTCATAATCATAGAACCGAATCCATATGAAATCATCATATTAAGAAAATTCGAAATGCAAATTGCGCACAAAACAAAAATTGCAAAACCAAAACCACCCTTTGGTATTCTCGCAAAAGCTGTGCTTATAGCGGAAATAATCAAAAATGGCAAAACGAAAGCAAGAATAGCCCTCAAAAATAAACTAATCGAATAAAAATGTGAAATTGTATTATCGGAGATATGAGGGTATGAAAAAATGCAAAAAATTATAGCAATTAATATTTGAATAAGAATTTTATCTCTGACATATTTTAAGATATCAAATAAAGCCATATGATTTTTTATTAAAATTTTCAATAGTTTACCACTAATTTCTTAAATATCAATAAAAAAGTGCGCTATTACTAGATCTCTTTCCCACTTCAAACAATTATAAATTCCACTAATCAATCTCACTCTGCATTATAATCTCTATCATTTTTCTTTTCTTTACTGCCCCCAATTATACGAAACTTCTTCAATTCTCTTGCAACATATTCTACTGATATTCTAAGTTGGGATATAGAAGCTGCCTGTAATTTTATCTCGCTAATCTCCTCAACAAAGTCATACTATGAGCTATATAAATAAAAC
>CAIPFW010000186.1 GCA_903864455.1 uncultured Anaplasmataceae bacterium
ATGCTCATAATTTGACCCGCAAGCCGTTGCTGCTGAGATTTTTCTACCAATATATTTCAAGCGAATATTAAGCCCAAACAATAAATCATCTAAATTTTGCATTACAAAATTATACGCACCCATATTTCTCGGCTCATCCTGACAGAAAATAATATCTTTTGTGCCATTTGAAACAAAATTCTTTACAATATTTGAAATTTCTTCAAGTGGGAAAGGATATAATTGTTCAATTTTCAATAAAATTATGTTATCAATTTTGCTTTCAATCATTTTTTCATACAAATCGTAATAAATCTTTCCGCTACAGATGATGAGCTTCTTATCTTGCTTTGTAATCTCCTTATTCAAAATAACAGATTGGAAAGTCGCATTCTCACTCACAAAATCAGAAAGCTGAGAGATCACCAACTTATGACGTAATAAAGATTTTGGCGTAAAAATCACAAGAGGTTTTTTCGCTTCATCAATAATTTGCCTTCTCAAAGCATGGAAAAGATTTGCAGGTGTTGTTGGATTTATCACTCTCATGTTATATTGCCCAGAAATTTGTAAAAATCTCTCTATTCTTGCTGACGAATGCTCTGGACCCTGTCCCTCATATCCGTGTGGCAACATCACAACAAGATTCGACATTCGAAGCCATTTTTGCTCTCCACCAGAAAGCATTTGGTCGAAAACAATTTGTGCACCATTTGCAAAATCTCCAAATTGCGCCTCCCAAATCACAAGATTATTTGGATTTTGAAGCGAATATCCATAATCGAAACCGAGAACTCCATATTCCGATAAAATCGAATTGTATACGTCAAATCTTGCGCCATTTTTTGCAATGTCTTTGTAATAAAAATATTTTTTGTCATTGTCTTGCGATGTAATAGCTGCATGACGATGTGCGAAAGTCCCACGAATTACATCCTCGCCACTGATTCGAATATTTCTTCCCTCTGACAAAAGAGAAGCGAATGCAAGCATCTCACCAACGCCCCAATCAATGTTTGAGCCAGATTCGAGCATATGAATTCGTCCTTCAAGTAATTTAGAAACTTTATTATTTGGTTTCACATTCGCAGGAATATTTTTCAACAACTTCCCTAAATCTTGAAATAATTCTTTATCGATATTTGTTTTTACTTTTTTAATTTTCGAATCATCAAAAGTTAGCTCAGCATTCGACCAGTTATTTTTCAATAAATCTTCTTTCTTTTTCGGCGTAAATTTTTTCAACTGCTCTTCAAGTAAATCGTGAAATTTTGCTTTTTCGTTTTTCGCCTCATCTTCAGTTATCACTCCAGAATCTATCAAAGTTTTTTTATATAAATTATAAGTAGTGAGGTGATTTGTGATTTTTGAATACATTTGCGGTTGTGTGAAATTCGGCTCATCACCCTCATTGTGCCCGTAACGACGATAGCAAACGAGATTTATTACTATTTCTCCACCAAACTGAGCGCGGTATTCAGCGACTAAACGAGCAATGTGAAAAGCTGATTCTGGATCATCCCCATTTACATGGAAAATAGGCGCATCAAGCATACGTGCGATATCAGAAGAATATTTTGTTGAGCGAGTTTCAAAATTGCTTGCTGTGAAGCCAACTTGGTTATCGATAATTAAATGAACCGTACCACCAACATCATAAGCGGGCAAATTATTCATTGCTAAAGTTTCATAAACGATTCCTTGTCCTGCAAATGAAGCATCGCCATGAATTGCGAATGGAATGATTTTCTTTTTTTTTGTATCGCTAAATTCTTCTTGTTTTGCGCGAACATTTCCAACAACTATTGGATCGACAGTCTCAAGATGCGATGGATTTGGCAATAAAGACAAATAAATCTTTTTATCATTCTTTAAAACTCTTTCGCATGAAGCTCCAAGATGATATTTTACGTCACCAGAAATATTTAACGATTCATCAAAAGCATTTTTACCAGCAAATTGACCGAAAATAAAACCGTAATTCTCACGACAAACTTTCGTCAAAAAGTTTAAACGACCTCTGTGTGCCATTCCAATTACAACGCCTTCTGCACTAAACTCTGTTGCACATTGAATAAAATTTTCAAAAATTACTATCGCAGATTCCGCCCCTTCGACAGAGAATCTTTTTGCACCGGGGAATTTAATGTGTAAAAATTGCTCGAAAGACTCGCTTTCCATCAAATCATTTAAAATTTGTTTTTTATCTTCTTTTTGCGTCGTCCAATTCTCTTCGTATTTTTTTGCTAACCAATTGTATTTCTCTTCATCACTTATATGGTCAAATTCAATTGACGATTTGCCGAGATATTTTTTTCTCAACTTTTCGTCATAATTTTTTATTTCTTGATTGTTTGCAATAAAAGAAAAGCTTGGTTTTTTATCAGCTTCATAAAGTGGATTCAAATCTGCATATTTATATCCATCTTTTCTGTAAAAACGATTTAATATGTTTTTGAAATATTCATCATTGCTTTGAATCGCTGTAATTTTCTCAGAAGAAGTGTCTGAAAATCCAGAAAAATTCTCTTTATCATGGCATAAATCACCCAACAATTGTGACCATTCTTTATGGTCTGGCGATTTTAAATCGTCGCAAGTATTTTTTAGAAATTCGTAATTCCCGATATAAAAATACTCTTGTTCTTTTAAATTTGTCATATTTTTTTATTAAAGTTTCTTATTAATGATTATTTTATAGAAAAAAAATGATTTTACTATTATATTTTGAATATATAATTTATTTAAAATAAAATGACTAAACCGCATATCAATATAAAAGAAAAAGATTTATTGGAACGAGTATCAATATTGGAATCTATGTTAAAGGAGTTAAAAAATCCAAAAAAAACCATCTGTTAAGGAGATTAAAGATTTAGCTGATGAGACAATCAATTTGGCGCAAAATAATTTACTTCAATTAAAGAAATGTAATGAATTAAAATATACAAAAATATACAATAAGGAAAAGCAAAAATTAAAACGAGAACTTGTTTTAATAATCAGCGTCAAGGCATTCGCGATACTTGTAGCGATTTTTTTCTCTTCAACTAATCTTGCAGTTACGATCCCCATTTCTATATTGGTTGCTTCAGGGGTAATAATATACAGGATATCTTCTTTTTATTCATCAAAAAAATATTTCAATGTGATAAAAAATGATGGTTTAATGGGATTTTTTATTTAAGGGGAAATGCAATGGGTTTATTACATTGGCTTTAGTAGAAGAAATTCAACCTCCTTACTCTTCTCAATTTGATTTACTGTCACCAAAGACGGTTATATTGATTCGCTTCTTGACTGCAAGTTGCAAATGATCCGAACTTGAATTTTTGCATGACGAAAATTTTTCTTTCAATGTTCATAGCTTGAAAGTTTTCTTGATTTATCTTTTTCTCTAAATCTCTTCCATTTAAATTATATAAGATTGAATTTCGAACTCTATTAGAAAAGTCCATTGTTTTACGATTGTCATCGTATAATTCAAAGTAAATATTTTTATTTCTAAAATATTTTAAAAATTCATCATGCGAATCATCATCTTTGATAGAGCCGTATTGATTGCAAAAACTTTCCTTGATATAGTTTTTTTCATCTTCGGATAGAATATCTGGCTTCATGTAGTAACAATAATTTATACGATTTTTTTTCTTAGAATTACACTGTGGGAAAGTTGTTAAATAACTTCTGGTGGAATGAATTTCTGCAAGAAATTTTTTATTTTCACTTGTTTTATTCCTCGCTTTTTTGAATGGAGGAGATTGAAAAATATACAAATCAATATTTAAAGAATTTATATATTTTAAAAATTCTTGCTCGCATCTTTCATCTTGCAAGTATTTTTTATCTTTATCGCCATCGTATAAAGTTTTACAAAAATTATCTTCTATGTCTTTTATCTGCCTTTCATTTATCAAATCTTCTTGAATATAAAAATACGTTGTTGCAAATTGATTTTTTTGATCTGGAGCTAAAAAAATAGCGATTTTTACTCTTCCTTCTTTCGCCCGACCAATGTTTTTGCAAAAAAAATATTTGTTTGGTTTTTTATTTTCCATTAAATTTGCTATAAAATTAATTTATATTGATAATTATTATATCAAACAATTAATTTTAGCAATATCTTTTTTTAACAAATTAAAGATATATAAAATATATATAAAAAATACAAAATCAATCAATCATAGAACCAGTCTTCACCTCA